>JAFSWG010000056.1 GCA_017444645.1 Acholeplasmatales bacterium
GGATCAAACTCTCCAAAAAAAATTTATTTTTTCGTGTTTAATACTCTTTGCTCAATTCTCTTTTTCAGAATTGTATTGTTTGTTTAACGTTACGTTTATTTCGTCATATACAGTTTTCAAAGACTCAATTTTGCACATTCTCGTGAGTGTGCTTGTTTATTATAACGCTCTTAAAAATCTTTGTCAATAGTTAATTTTTAAAAATTATCGATTTATTTTAAAAATACTTAAAGAAAAAATAAGAGGATTTGACTCCTCCTATTCGTTTCTTAAAATATCTATTTCATCTTTAGATAATACTCTAAATTCTCCTCTTTTTAGATTATTATCTAGCTTCAATCCACCAAATTCAATTCTTTCTAAATATGTAACATTACATCCTACATATTCCATCATTCTCTTTACTTGGTGATATTTACCTTCACTTATAGTTATATAAGCTTCATTATTACCTAAATCTTCAAATACTGCTGGTTTAGTGATATAATCGTCAATTTGAATTCCTTTTTTAAAAATTTCGACTATATTACTTTTATATTTACCTTCATATTTCAAATAATACTTTTTAGCAACATGATTTTTAGGTGATAATAACTTATGAGCTAACTGACCATCATTAGTTAATATTAATAATCCATATGTATCAATATCAAGTCTTCCTACGGGAAATAAATTTCTTGATTCATATCCATATATTAAATCTAATACTGTCGGTAAATTATTATCAAATGTTGCTGAAATATATCCGTCAGGTTTATTTAACATAAGATATACAAATTCATCATATTTAACCACTTCATCAAATATAATTACTTCACTATCTTCATTAACTTTATAATCATCAGATTTTATGATTTCACCATCAACTGATACGTATCCTTTTCTTATTAATTCTTTTACTTCTTTTCTTGTCCCATATCCCATGTGGGCAAGCATCTTATCTAATCTAATCATACTATTTCCTTTTAATGAATTTTAAATATGCTTTATCTTCATCACTGACTCTAAACGAATCTCTCATTTTATCAATTGCCTTATTGAACGAGAAATCATCTATCTTAAGATTATTCAATTTCTTAATTGTATAATCTCTATATTTGATAAAGCACTCGCATAATAACCACGCTTTAGCCATCTTTGTATAATATTTATCTGCATATACGGATTCTAGTAATTCAAATATTACATCTAAATAAGCTTCATCCATATAATGAGATAATAACATTATTAATACAAATCTTGCTTCAAATTCATTTTTACTATCTTTATATTTAGTAATTAAGCTATAAAAGAAATCTCTATTCTTATTAATTATTTTAATATTCATTGAGGCATCACATACTGCCCAATTATCGATTAGTGGAACTATTTTATCAAGCTTTTCATATATCAAATTAATTTCCTTAATATAAGATAGCATATACATATATACCATCTTTTCTTCATGGTATATTAAATCTTTAGTTAATAAACTATAATCTTCTTTATTGACATATTCTTTGGCAATCAAACGCAAATTATTAGATCTAATACCTAATATATTAGCTCCTGGAATTAATTTCTCAGAAAATAATTTATAATCTTCTTCTATATATTTTTTAAAAATATCATCCATTATTTTTCTTCATATCCATTAGGATTATTCTTTTGCCAATTCCATGCATCTCTTGCCATGTCATTAATATCATATTTAGCCTTAAATCCAATTTCTTTTTCAGCCTTTTCAACTTTTGTATAGTTTGCAGTAACATCTCCTGCACGTCTTTCAGCTATTGCGTATGGAATAGGCTTACCATATGCTTTTTCAAATGCATGTAAAATATCAAATACACTTGAACCCTTACCTGTACCTAAATTATAGATAACAACACCTGGATTTTCATCTAATTTCTTAATTGCACATACATGACCATATGCTAAGTCACATACATGAATATAATCTCTAATACATGTTCCATCTGGTGTATCATAATCATTACCAAAAATGTTTAATTTTTCTCTCTTACCAACCATTACTTGAGTAATATATGGAGCTAAATTATTAGGAATACCATTTGGATCTTCACCCATTAATCCTGATGGATGAGCACCAATCGGATTGAAATATCTTAAAATACAAATATTAAATTTAGGTTCAGCATGAGCTAAATCCATTAATATTCTTTCAATAAATAATTTAGTAGTTCCGTAAGGATTTGTTGTACCACCTGTAGGGAATGTTTCATCTACTGGAACACTTGCAGGATCTCCATATACTGTAGCTGAAGATGAAAAGATAAAATTAAATACATTATTCTTCTTCATTTCTTCAAGTAATACTACTGCACCATAAATATTATTTTCATAATACTCAAGTGGCATTCTTACTGATTCACCTACTGCCTTTAAACCAGCAAAATTAATTACGCAATCAATTTGATTTTCTTTAAAAATCTTAGATAAATCTTCTCTATTTCTAATGTCACCTTTATAAAACTTAGGTCTCTTACCTGTAATCTTTTCAATTCTATCTAAAACCATCATTTTAGAATTACTTAAATTATCAATAATTACAACGTTGTAATCTAGGTTTAATAATTCAACAACTGTATGAGAACCGATATAACCAGTTCCACCTGTAACTAATATATTCTTCATTTTTAAAACCTCGCTTTTCCAAATGATATTTTATCATAATAACTATTAAAAAACAATCCAGCATAGCTGGACTGTTTCCTTATTATTCTGTTCTTAAAGCAACTACTGGATCTTTCTTGGCAGCACTTCTTGCTGGAATTAATCCTGATATTGCTGTTAATAAAATTGATATTAGAATCATTATTCCTGCAGTAGCTGGAGTAAAGTTTGCTATACCTGTAACTACACCACCAGATATACTTGCAATAACAATATTTGCTACTATTTGTATTATGTAAGTAATTATTACTCCAAAGATACCTGATATTAAACCAATAATAAATGCTTCTGCGTTAAATAGATGTGATACATCTTTCTTTCGTCCACCAAGTGATCTTATAACACCAATTTCTTTTACACGCTCCATTACGGATACGTATGTTATAATCGCTATCATTACTGTAGATACTACAAGCGATAATGCTGTAAATGCTACTAATGCATATGTAACTAAATTAATCATTGTATTAATCAAATTGATAATTAATCCAACTGTATCAGTATATTTGATTTCTTGTCTATCGGCAGCTACTAAAGTCTTAGTTCCTGTGATTTCTGAGAAATCTTCGTTATATGTATTAAATGTAACTGATACTGCATTAGCACCTTCTATTTTATTCCATTCTTTTAAATAATCTGTAACTTTATCCTTTGTTGCGAAATTAACAGGATAGATTTGAATACTATTTGGAATATATGTTCCACCAAATGTTTTTAAATAAATTCTCTTATTACTTGTTGAAGCAGTCATAATTGTTGTAATTGCTTGTTTCATTGTTTGTTCGAAATATTCTTCCATACCTTCTTTAATAAATGGCTTTAACATATTTGTAAATCCTGCTAAAGAATCATCTAATGCTGATGTTGAAGAACTATTCATAAATAAACCTGTTAAGTTTGTAGTATTATCAGTTTCACCAATATCAATACGAGCTTTATTATTTCTTTCAGCCTCTGTTGTTGCACCACCATAAGGCTTTAATTCTTGAGTATCTTTATCAATTGTTTCCCAATAATAAGTTAAATCATATTGAAGATTACTTCTTAAAGATTTTGAATAAATACTTGAAGATGATGAATCTTTATTTAAGCTAGTTGTTATATATTGATTAAGCTTAGAATTAATATTTCTCTTAATCATTTCTTTGGCTGTAGTTTCACTATATAAGAAACCAGTTTTTAAAGCACCATAAGATGTACCCTCTTTTAATTTAAGAATACCAGTAACCTTAAGATTCAACATATTATCTTTATTTGTAATATCTTCTTCTTTATATGTATATGTAAATGGAGTAACTGGATTTACACTTTCGCTAAAGATATTATCATTAGGATACCATCTAAAAGTCTTATTTAATAATTCATCATAAGTGAATCTCTCTTTTAATGTTCTACTAACCGCAATTGGAGGATTATATCCTTTAGATTCATTTAAAGCACTATAAATAATATCATAGAATTCTTCTATTGAATAATATCCAAGCTGTGCTAATGTTAAATCTGTAATCATAGAATCACTATCTAATACTAATAAGATTTCTCTTGTATTAGAAGAATCTACTTTATCTGTAGGATAACTACCAGCAACTAAATCATACTGAGATTTTATATATGTATCATTATCAAATGAAATACTTTGAGCTAGTGGTTGAGTTAAGCCAGTAATTAATGTTGCATAAGTATCAGCTTTTGCAGAATCATAATCTAAGGCAGCTAAAATATTTACTAATGATTTAGAATATGTTTGGTTAATTGCGTCAAGTGAAATTGGACCATCAAATTCATGTTTTAATTCATAATTTGGATTTGATGTATCATTTGATGTTTTAAAATCAGCATATACATTATAATTAACATTCATACCATATCTCATAGATATAGCATTATAGTTTTCTTTAGGCATTGATAATACATAGCTTACGTAATCAGAATCAAATTCATTATTAAATGTTAATGAATTAAGTGCTTTTTCATTTTGAACTAAATATTGAACAACTGAATTAACATTTATCTTACCTTCTTCAGTCCCCTTCTTTACGGCATCAGTTTGAGTTTGGAATGAAGATGAATTCATTAATGTTTCATAATCAACACCACTTTTTGTAATCGCAATTGGGTTACCAGATAATAAATCATCTTGAATAGATGTAATATAATCTCTAACACCTTGTGATACTGCAAGTACGGCAGATACACCAATTATACCAATTGATCCTGCAACAACGACCATTGCTGTTCTTTTAAATTTAGAAACAAGGTTTCTTGCAGATAATTTAAATGCTGTCCATAATGACATCTTAGCTTTTTCTTTAGCATTTTTATTTTTATTATATGCTTTAAGAGCCTTTTCATCATTTTTATCTATGGTAGATAAAGCTTCTTCATCCTTTGCTTTTTCTGCAGCTGCGATTGCTTTTATTTCTTCAGCTTCTTCCTCTTCAGTAAATGGATTTGAATCATCAGTTAATTCACCATCAAGGAATTTAACAATTCTTGTAGAATATTTATAAGCCAAATCAGGATTATGAGTAACCATGATTACAAGCTTTTCACTTGCAATCTCTTTGATTAACTCCATGATTTGAACACTTGTTTCAGTATCTAGAGCTCCTGTAGGTTCATCAGCAAGTAAGATTTCAGGCTCATTAACTAAAGCACGTGCGATAGCAACTCTTTGGCATTGTCCACCTGATAATTGATTTGGATGCTTATAATATTGATCCTTTAAGCCTACCCTATCAAGTGCTTTTTTAGCTCTTTCTATTCTTTCATTCTTAGATATACCAGAAATAGTAAGTGCTAATTCTACATTTCCAAGTACAGTTTGATGAGGAATTAAATTATAGCTTTGGAATATAAAACCAATACGATGGTTTCTATAAACATCCCAATCTCTATCATTAAACTCCTTTGTAGATACACCATTGATTGTTAAATCACCTGAAGTGTATTTATCTAGACCACCTATAATATTTAATAAGGTAGTCTTACCACAGCCTGAAGGTCCTAAAATAGAAACGAATTCATTCTTTCTAAAGCATAAATTTATCCCCTTTAATGCCTCAACTGTGATGTCAGCGACATAATAGTGTTTTACTATGTCTTTTAACTTTAGCATATAAAATCACTCTTTTCCAAAATAAATTACGATTTATTATATAATAATATTTAACATAAATAAATACTATAAATATGTGAAATCGTGTGCAAAATGTGGAAAAATAAAAGGCTGTATTTTTACAGCCTTTGTATTTTTTTAGATATCTAAATCATCATCAGATTTTGCTTGTGCACGATCTGAATTTTCATTAATGATTTTTTCTGTATCTTCATCAAAGAAATGAACATGATTTAAGTCAAATACTAACTTTAATGGTTGACCTGGAGCTAAGTCATCTCTTGAAGGTACAGCAGCGATAATAGGATCTCCATCGATATTACTATAGATGTTAGTTTCAGCACCTAATAATTCTGATAATTCAACTGTAATATCAACAACGCCTTGTGGCCATGCTTCAAACATTGCAGGATTTTGATTATCATAAATATCTTCAGGACGAATACCTAAAATTAAATCTCTATTTTCATAACCTAATTCTCTAGGATATTTTAATTTTCCTTCTGGAATACGAATTGTATAGTTACCCTTTTGAGATACGAATGTACCATTGTCTTTTAAATGACCATGGATGAAGTTCATTGGAGGTGTACCAATGAATCCACCAACGAATACGTTAGCAGGTGTATTATAGATATCTCTTGGAGCACCAACTTGTTGAATACGACCATCTCTCATAACAACAATTCTTGATGCCATTGTCATGGCTTCGATTTGGTCATGTGTTACGTAAATTGTTGTACAACCTAATCTTCTATGTAACTTAATTAACTCACCACGCATTGTTACACGTAGTTTAGCATCTAGGTTAGATAGTGGTTCGTCTAGTAAGAATACGCCAGCATGTTGAACGATAGCACGTCCTAATGCAACTCTCTGACATTGACCACCTGATAATTGACGTGGATAACGAGATAGGAATGGTTCAAGACCTAAAATCTTAGCTGCTTCAGCAACACGCTTAGAAATTTCCTCTCTTGACATACGTCTAATTTGTAATGCGAATGCCATATTATCAAATACAGTCATATGAGGATATAGGGCATATGATTGGAAAACCATTGAAATACCACGATCCTTAGGGCTGATATTGTTCATTTTTACGCCATCAATAAAGAAATCACCAGAAGTAATATCTTCAAGACCTGCGATCATACGAAGTGTAGTTGACTTACCACATCCTGAAGGTCCAACGAAGATAATGAATTCTTGATCATCAATATGTAAATTGAAATCGAATACTGCTTGAACTCCATTAGGATAAATCTTATTAATGTTATTTAAATCAAGTGTAGCCATAAATTAAACCTCCTAGCCTACTTATTCAGTGTTATTATACTTTTTTTGAAAGGGTTTTTATATGTGCACTTTGCACAAAAAACTAATTTTCTATTAAATTATATAAAATATAAGCATCTATAAAACATCTTAAATCGAAGTTAGATACTTCTTTTAATTTATCTAATTTATATATCATTGTATTTCTATGAATATACATAGCCTTAGATGCTTTACTTACATTTAAATCATTTAAAGCAAAATCTCTTATAAATTCTTCATCAACACCTGTTGATTCTAATATGTAATTTAATAATTGTCTTTTATTAGGTATAACAGGCTTCTTTAATAATAATTCCTTTAGTTTATATACACCAGAAGGTAAATTATTATTTTTAAATATTGGTATAATAACATTCAATTCTTCTTCCAATTTAGAATCACTAGAATTCATTGATACATATGATACTAAATTAACCATCATATCATCACTAAGTGAATTAAGAACTTTAATAATATCTTCATCACTTGAATAATTATGATGAATAATTAACAAATCATCGTTATCATCAACCTTAATATTAATACCTAAAAGGTTTCTTAAGATATTTATTAACATTTCAGAATCATTAAAATTTTTCTTTATAATTATGAATCCCATGTTCTTATACCTCGAAAACATTTATATTATATAATAAAATAATTTATTAATAAATAAAAATTGCCTGATTTTTCAATCAAGCAATCTCAAATAATTATTTAGACAATTCTTTTTTAATTTCAGGTAATACTTCTCTTACTTCTAATCCATACATTGTAAGATCGATATTAGAATCCTTCGTTATAATTATACTATTAACATTATTAACAGCATCATCAATCATTTTTTCATAATCGAATGTTTTTTCAAATTCTAGTGCCTTATCAATCTTAGGTGCAGTCGCAGGTGCCTTTGGTACATATACTGTACAACAATCCTCAAATGGCTTAATTGATAAATCAAAACATCCAATCTTTCTTGAGATATCTATAATATCTGCCTTATCATATGTAACTAGTGGTCTTATAATAGGATAATTAGTTACACTATTGATTGTGTTCATAGAAGCTAATGTTTGGCTTGCTACTTGTCCTACTGATTCTCCATTAACAATACATAGACAATCCTTTTTTCTAGCTAGCTTTTCAGCTATTCTATACATCATTCTTCTCATTATAGTAATATTATATGATTCATGTACATTGTCTAATAATGCCATATGAATCTCTTTAAATGGAATCATATGCAAATTGATTCTATTCTTAGGTGCATATTTAGCAATTACTTTTACTAAATCAACAACCTTTTGAGCTGACTCAATTGATGTTAAAGGTGTAGATTCAAAATGGATACATTCAATTTCAATACCTTGCTTCATTGCTAAGTATCCAGCAACAGGTGAATCAATACCACCTGATAACATTAATAATCCTTTTCCTGCAACACCTACTGGGAAGCCTCCCATAGCTCTATATTGAGTATTATATAAATAACAAGCATTATTTCTTAACTCTATATGTAATGTAACTTCAGGGCTATGTACATCTACATGTAACAATTTATCATTTGATAATACATAAGCTGATACAGCTTTAGTTACTTCAAGTGAATGCATAGGATAATTTTTATCTGCACGTCTTGTATCACATTTAAAAGAAGTTTCTTTTGTAACTATTTCTTTCATTAATTCTAATGATGTCTTTTTAATATCATCTAAATCATTAGAGCACTTAACTACAAATGAATATGAAGATATTCCTGAAACTAAATTAATTCTTTCAACTACCTTATTTACATCTTCATCATTTAAATGAATATAAATTCTATCATGTCTAATTTCGATTTCAGATTTTAATCCATCTAGTTTTTCATAAACTAAATTATATAATCTTCTTAAAAATACATTTTGGTTTTTACCTTTTAGAGTTAAATCTCCAAGTCTTATTAATATCTGGTTGTATATCATATCATTGCCTCCAAGCTTTATACGGAAGTTATTATACCATAATTATTACTAACTACAAGTAATAAATATTTTATATTTTATTAACAAGAAAATAGAAAACGAATATTTTGCGACGAAAGCAACTATAAAACGTTAAAAATTTCATTTTTCTACTATAACTATCTACAATATTTTTAATGACTTAAAATAGCCGAATATAATACAATTTAAACGTTTTTGAAAAGCTACTTAATTATTTATAATAATTAAATCTGTAAACGTTTACGTGCTTTCGAGTGATTGACAAACATCAAAAATAACGATAAATTAAAGATGCAAATAATCAATTAACAAAAGGAGATATATAAGATGTTTGATTACACAAATAAGGTAGTTGCCATTACTGGAGCATCATCTGGTTTAGGCAAGCAAATGGCTGAAGGTTTCGCTAAGTGTCATGCTAATTTAGTTCTATTAGCTAGACGTGTTGAAAGACTTGAAGCTTCAAAAAAAGAATGGGAAGAAAAATATGGCGTAAAAGTTTTAGCTGTAGCATGTGATGTTACTAATGCTGAATCTATTAAAAACGCTGTAGCAACTGTTGAAAAGGAATTTGGTCACTGCGAAGTTATCATTAATGATGCTGGTGGTGAAAAAGGTACTGGTACTCCTCTTCTTGATTTCAAAAAAGAAGATTGGGATTTCACTTTAAATCTAGACTTAACAAGCGTATTTGCTGTTACACAAGCTTTCGCTAACTTAATGAAGAAAAAGATTGCAGAAGGTAAGCAATCATATGGTAGAGTAATTAATATTGCATCTATCTATGGTTTAGTTGGTAATACTGCTATTCCTACAATCGCATACCATTCAACTAAGGGTGCTGTTGTAAACTTTACAAAGGGTGCCGCAGCTGAATTAGCTAAAGAAAAGATTACAGTTAATGCAATTTGTCCTGGTTACTTCTATACTGAATTAACTACAGATACTTTAAATTCTGAATATTTCCAAAATTTCGCAAAGCTAACTGTACCAATGCAAAGATATGGTAACGAAGGCGAATTAAATTCTGCAGCTATCTTCTTAGGTGCTGAAGAATCAAGCTATGTTACAGGTCAAGCAATCGCAGTTGATGGCGGATATACTTGCGTATAATATAAGCTATGCACTAGCCAAAAGCTAGTGCTTTTTTTATACCTAAATTACAAATTAAAAACCCGAGCTTTACTCGGGCTTTCATTATTTACAACAATTAAATTCTTTATTTAATTCATCCTTAATATTTTTAAGATTCTTCTTCATTCTTTTTTCGCATATTTCACAATCACCTTTATATGTACCTTTAATCTTTTTAAAAATAATTCTTCCAAAGATTAATACTACAAATGATATTGCAAGAATTGCAACTAATATTTCAATAAATGTCATTATGAAATCACTTCTTTTCCAGCTAAATCTCTATTTCTATTTATTAAATGAATACAACAAATACTTAATGCTAATATTCCGGCAAAGATCAATGAGAACCACCATGCAGATAAGATTAAGTAAGTCATTGATGCAACGATGAATGATACTGCTAACCAGAATAAAATTGTAGTCCAAAACTTCTTCTTACCAAGCTCGCCCTTTGCTGTAGCAACTGCTGCAAAGCATGGAATAGTTGTCATATTAAACACGATAAATGCGATTAAGATCGAATATCCTAAGAATCCGTTACCTGCTATACCAGTAGCCTTTGCTGTAGTAATTGTTGCAGATACTCCTGCTTCATCTATACCCATAGAATATAATTCAAGATAACTTGCTGAATCAACAATTGAAGATGATGAAATTGATTGAGCTAATACTGTAAATGTTGCAACTACATTTTCCTTTGCAATTAAACCAGTAATTGCTGATACACCATAAATCCAACCATTTGAATTTAATTGTGAACCAAATCCAAGTGGAGTAAATATAGGATTAATCAATTTGCCAAAACCAGCTAAAATCGAATCGCTTGAATCCTTATATCCTGGTTCGGATATTTTTTCCTCATATCTAGTTAAAGCTTCTGTAAATATCTCAGTTAATACAGGTTCATATGTTGCATCTTCTGTTTCGTTGTAAGTACCAACAAGCTCATCTAATGATACAACAACTTCATTGTTTTCTACATATGCTATATCTAAATCACCAATTTTTTTAACATTCGCTTCATTTGTAACATAGTCTTCATATACTTCGTTTGCAATATCATTTGGATTTGCTTGTTCTATGTACTGCCAATCGAATGTAAATGATTGTAAAAACCAAATAACAATAGTTGAAGCTAAAATAATAGTAAATGCCTTTTTAACATATCCTTTTAATTTATCCCATAAATGAATCATTAATGCCTTGGCTTGAGGCATATGATATGTTGGTAATTCCATAATAAATGGAGGTGTTTTACCTCCCATTACAGTATTTCGCATTAAAAGTACTGTAATTATCGCAGTTGTAATACCTACTAAATACATTGAGAATGTAATTAAATCTACATTAGGTAAATTAAACATCTCACAAACACCACCAGCAATTGCTGTAAGGATAGGAAGCTTAGCTCCACATGAGAAGAATGGAATTACTCTAATTGTAGCTATTCTTTCATTTTCATCTGCTAATGTTCTTGTATTTATCATTGCAGGAACTGAACATCCAAATCCCATAATCATAGGTAAGAATGCTCTACCAGATAAACCAAATTTTCTAAACATTCTATCTAAGATAAATGCGATTCTAGCCATATATCCTGTATCTTCTAGAATTGAGAAGAATAGGAATAATAATAGAATTTGTGGAACGAATGATAATACTGCAAATACACCTGCAAGTACACCATCAACTAATAATCCACTTACCCATTCTGGAGCACCGCTAAGTCCGGATGCAGCAAGACTAGATAACCAATCGGTTACATTTATTACAAAGCTTTGTAATATAACACCTGGAGAATTAATTCCCGCATCAGTCCAAAATAATCCTTCAAACATTGTACCACTAAATGATGGTTCAACATTTTTAAATAAACCACCTAAGAAGAATAAATTCTCAGAGAATGTTAAGTGGAATAATAAGAATAAGATACATAAGAAAATTGGAATACCAGCCCATCTATTTGTAAGTACCTTATCAATTTTATATGATTTAGTTTCAGCAGAATATTCCTTAACTGCTTTTATTTTATGAATTGAATAATGCTTAACTATATAATTATATCTAGCATCAGCAACTAAAGCTTCTAAATCTGAACCGAACGTTTCATCATTTAAGCTATTCTTATAATTATTAACAACATCAGTTATTCTTTCTGAATGCTTTTGTTCGATGAAATCACCTTCGATAAATTTGATAGCATGATACATTGGAGAAGGAACTTCTTCTTCCTCCATTAGCTTAGTTACTTCAAGTACGAAATCAGAAATCTTTGATTCAGATAAAACTGTTGTACCCTTTCTTGGAGTTAATGAAGCTTTATAAGCTACTTCCATTAATTTATCAATATTTGTTTTCTTTTGTGCTGAAATAGGAACTACAGGAACACCAATTGCCTTTTCTAATGCCTCAACATCAATTTTGTCTCCGTCCTTTTCAACAACATCCATCATATTTAATGCGATGACTACAGGAACATCCATTTCCATGATTTGTGTAGTTAAATATAAGTTTCTTTCTAGGTTTGTTGCATCTACAATGTTAATAACACAATCAGGCTTATCATCAACAATAAATTTTCTAGATATAACCTCTTCAGGAGTATAAGGTGATAATGAATAAATACCAGGTAAATCTACTATTGATATTAATTCATCTAGCTTTTTATAATCTCCTTCTCTTTTTTCTACTGTTACACCTGGCCAGTTACCAACATGAGCATTAGAGCCTGTTAAAGCATTATATAATGTTGTTTTACCACAGTTGGGATTTCCTACTAATGCAAAATGCTTCATTATTTCTTTCCCTCCTTTGTGATTTCACATAATACATAATCAGCTTCAACTTTTCTTAATGTAAGTTCGTATCCTCTTAATGTAAATTCAAGTGGATCACCAAGTGGAGCTTTTTTTCTTAAAATGACTCTAGCGCCAGGAGTAACTCCCATATCAAAAAGTCTTCTTCTGACTCTACCTTCGCCATTTACAATTTTTATTATACCTTCGTCATTATATTTAAATTCACTTAATTTTTTTATCACAATATCACCCTCTCGAATAAAAAAATTAAACAAAAATATCATTTGTTAGGAAATGTTAGTCATAACTAACAGTTTGTATTATAAACTATAAAATGTAATATTTCAACCCTAAAATATAAAAACGACTAGAATAATCTAGTCGCATTTTTTTATTGTTCCATTTTCCATTTTATATATAATGTCAGCATAAGAAATTGCATCTTTATCATGGGTAACCATTATAATAGTTTTACCACTATTAGCTATTTTTCTTAATATATCTAATACTATTTTTGTATTTGCTTCATCTAAATCACCTGTTGGCTCATCAGCGAAAATAATTGAAGGATTCATAATAATAGCTCTAGCAATAGCCATTCTCCTTAATTCCCCTCCTGATAATTCATTTGGATAGGAATCCTTTAAATCAATAATATCCAAATCATTTAAAAGTTTTATTGCTAAATCTTTTTTATCATCTTTTTCATAAATTAATGTAGGTAAAAGTATATTTTCTAAAATAGTTAAATTTTGAAGTCCAGTTTGTCCCTGAGGAATAAACCCAATATTTTTATTTCTAAATAAAGATCTATTTTTATCATTTAAGGAATAAATATCAGTATCATTAATTAATACATTACCACTACTTGGTGTTAGTAATCCTGATAACATATTAATTAATGTTGTTTTTCCACTTCCACTCTTTCCTATTATTATTATAAAATTTCCATCTTCTATTTCTAAATCCATTTCATTTACAGCGTAGAATATATTGGATTCACCTTTTGTTCTAATGAAGGATTTACTAATTTTATTTGCTTTAATCATTATGCATCCTCCCTCAACAATAATCCTGTTTCACTTTTAGATATATCATACGATGCTTTAATTGTAGATATAAAGCATACTAAAACTGTTGATACTATAGTAATTAAACCAAATGTAATTATTAAACCAATACTTGGTAACATAAATGGTAAATTAAATAAAGTCTCAATAGATGATGAAATTGGTATTAAAGCTAACGCACCAATTCCAACTCCAATTATAGAACCTGAAAGTGCTAAAATAATAGCTTCTATTGATATTAACATTGATAAGCTACTTCTTGAGGTACCAAGACATCTTAAAATTGCAAATTCCTTTTTTCTCTCATTCGATATCATCATAAATGAAATAATTAATATTATAACTGCAAGTACCCATACTACAGAAATTAATATCCCAATAACTACAGAAACATTATTTAATCCAGTTCCTATATTAGTTACCATCGATGCTGATGATTCTGCCTTAATGCCTTTAACAGAATTATTAATCCTCATAGTAACATCATCTGGTGAATATCCATCACTAACCTTAATAAATACTGAAGATACAGAATTTGTTACATCTATACCTTCTAATTCTTTATTATATTCTAATGCATGTGATGTTTCAGCCATTTCCTTAACTGTATTAATATTTGCATATACTGCGCTGTCAAGACCTGTACCTGTTCTTGCAAGTTCTCCAACTACATTATATGTTTTTCCATAAAATGTTATTTTTCTATCCTCTGGTGTTGTAATATTATATCCTACAATTATATCACCATCTTTTATTTCCTTTTGATATGATTTTTCAATCCAAGGTTTTATTGTAAAATCAGTTTTAGGATCAAACCCTATTATTTGAACTCTTACAGAACAACAGCTAGCTTTAGCTGATGTTAAATAAAATTGAGCAGATATTTTTTCAATTCCTTCAATTTTAGATATTTTATTATAATAAGCATTACTCATATAATAATTGCCTGTTATACCTTGTAATAAAATATCATCAAAGCTTCCTTTTGTCGTAGCCTCATATGGAGCTACTATTACATCTGCACCTAATCTATCCTTATAATTATCTAAGCCAGTTTGTAAACTTCTAACTACAATTATTCCTGCGAAAAGAGTAAATGATATAAATGTTATCAATAATATCATTAAAAAACTTCTAAAAGGATTTCTTTGAATATTTTTTAGTGATACATTTTTAATCAATCTTGTATTCATATTATCTAGTTTTCCTTGTTTTTAAAAATATAAATAATATTTCAACACAAGATAAAACAATAAATACAATACCAAATACAATTGTATAAGGTCTCATATATTTATTACAAGCCATAGAATCATACATACATAATGAAACTAAAACCTTTGGTATTAATATCATTAAAAACGAAATTGATATAATACCAACACTAACTCCAGCTTTAAAAATACTATTTCTTATTAATGTTTTAATTAATACTGAAGCTAAAATTATATAAGAAGTTACTTTTATTATCATTTCAGCTTCATGACAATTCATATATGTATTATCTGGTTTCATACCGCATGCGTGAAACCAAAAATTAATACCTACTATTAAAAATATAGATACTACAAATTGTAATATATCAAATAAACTTATTTTAATTTTTTCTTTATTTATAATTAACATAATACTTCCTACTTTCTCTTCCATATCGCAAGTAAATTACCATTTACTAACATTTTATCTGTTTCTATTTTTTTAGGGCACCTATTTTTACAAGCAAGAGATTTTCCACAGCCTGCAAAACAATGTTTTGAATATAATTTAGATATTATTTTTCTATCTTCCTTATCTAATTCTGTTAATAACCTTGTTGTTAAAATAATAGATGGCATTCCAAAGAAATTAGATTCCAAATAAAAATTCGGACAAACCTCAAGACAAATACCACAAAGTAAACATTCTGAGGCCTTATAATTTAATTCTCTTCTCTTATCGATAATATTAGAATCTTTTTCTAACCATAATTTTAATGTCTTTAAATTTTCATATAATATAGTTCTATCAACAATTAAATCAGCAATTCTATTAAACTTTCTTAATGGTTCTATTTTTATACTTTTGTCATAATCTTTTAGCTTTGCATCACAAGCAAGCTTTGGTATACCATTAATTACCATTGCACAAGCACCACATTTCTTTTGGATACATGCACATTCAAATTCAATTTTAGTACTAACCTCATTATTAATATTTAATATAATTTCTTGACTATTTATTTTTTTTAAAGCACTTATAACTGTTTCATTTACATTCTCTGTTTCAAATTTAAAAGATTCATAATATTCTTTTTTTTCTTCTCTTTTGTATCTAGAAATTGTTAATATATATTGCATATTATATATCTTCCTCAAAACTAATTTTTATTTCATTATTAATGTATTTTGAAACAGATATTTTTTTAAATTTATCATTTTCTTCTTTATAATCTAATCTATAGTGAGCTCCTCTAGATTCTTTTCTTTCATTTGCTGATAGAATCATTGCCTTAGCTAATAAAAATTTATTTAATTCAAATTCGTTTAAATTATTACTTAAAATAATTTCATCAATTTTTTTAATACCCTTTATTAGATTTGTCTCATCTCTAACAATTGATAAAGAATCAATTAATATCGCAGTCAATAATTTTAAATATTTGGGATTATATGTTTGTTCTACATAGGATACTTCTTCTAATTCATTTTTTATATTCAAATTAGAATTAATAATATCATTTGATGAAATAATACCTCCAGTTATTGCCCCAAGCATTGAATTACCACCAAGTCTATTAGCACCATGATAAATACTTGCGCACTCACCTATCGCATATAATCCTGTAATATTTGTTTTATGATTTTTGTTTACTTTAATTCCACCCATGAAATAATGAATTCCAGGTGATACCTTTATATGATTTGTTTTGGGATCCAGATTTGTATAATTAATAATTTCTTGTCTTAAATCAGGTAATTTATTTTCCCATACTTCTTTTTTAACATTTGAAAAATCTAAATAAATATCTGTATTGTATTTCTTTGAAATTAAATATTCACTTCTAGATATAACATCTCTTGGTGCAAGTGATTTTAATGGATGGATATCATCCATAAAATAGTATTGTTTATTATCCTTATAAATAAATAACCTGGCACCTTCACCTCTAGCAGCTTCACTAACTAATAATCTTTTAAATCCTATATCTATTGTTGTAGGATGATATTGTATAAATTCTAGATTTCTAAATTCAACACCTTTTTTAAATAAATTAGCTTGAAGATTACCATTATTCATAATACTTCCAGTTATATGACCTTCAAAAAAACCATTTAATCCACCAATAGCAAGTATTGTAACACCAGCTAATTTAAATGTTTTTCTATTAAATGTATCATTTATTATAATTCCATCTATTCTTTTGTCACTAACTAATACATCAATACATTCGTGATGACTATATCTTTTAATTAATCCTAAGGCTTCATATTTTCTTGCCTCATCAATTAATGCAGTCATAATAATTTTTCCTGTTGAACTTTTAGCATATGCAGTTCTTTTTTTTGATTGTCCACCAAAATTTCTTTCTATAAGTTTTCCATTTTCTTTTTGAAATGGAACACCTATTTTAATTAGATAATCAATTATCCTTGGAGCTATATTAACTAAATTATTAATTGATTCATCTGATTCAATATTGCATCCACCGCGTTTAGTATCAGCTGCATGATATTCTATTTTATCATCTTCGCCCATTAGGTTTAGACAAGCATTGATACCGCCTTCAGCTAATACTGATTGGGCTCGTTCTGATGGCATATTTGATATTAAATTTGATTTGATATTATGTTTAGCTAGGTTTATCGCAGCCATAAGACCTGCAAGTCCAGCACCAATTATATTTATTGTATCCATATTATATACCTTGCCATCTAAAATAATAAATTATAAATGCGATAATGAAAAATAACAAAAATATAGATAATGCTATTAAAATATCAATAGAAAATCTTTTTAAGCTTGTTATACCAAATGATATTAATGTTGGTTTAATATTAGAAATAACATGAATTAGTATTGATATCACAAGTAATATTTGAGTTATTAAACTAAATGTATTAAACTCTTGTAACCTAGGTGATGATTCTTTTTGTCTAAAAATAACTAGATGAAAAATCATTAAAATAATTATTAGAAATCCACTTATTCTTCTTAACCAAAATAGTTTGTTTTCTTTAAAGTATCCTTTACCTGATTTTTTAATCGAATATAATGTACTAATTGTTAAAATTATTCCTATAATTGTATGTACAGCTATAAAGAATACTAAAATCCAAGCAACTATTTTCATTGAATTTTTACCAATTCCTATTAGTTGAAATGAACCAAATATAGCATGAAGTAAAAATGTAATCATCATTCCGACGACTGTAATCATATTAATTTTTCTCATTATTATCCCCTTTAATTAATATTCTTTTTACTCCCTTAATATTTTCTTTCAATTCCAAATAATCTGCCATTTCCTTTGAAAAAATAGCTATATCTAAATATCTGTTTTCGACTTTAGATACCAATAAAATAGGATTTATATTACTAATTTCCATCTGATTTTCAGGTAAATATGCTTGATATCTTTTAGCAAGCACTTTAGCTTGCTCATCACCTGTAGCATATATACATTTAATATCTTCAAATATAACTACAATATTATCTTCATCATTTCGAAAAAATGCTTCCCACTTATCTAGTGTATCTTCATGCATAGATTCATTAATTAATATTATAAATTCTCCTGATGGTACATCAGGTAACTTAATAGATGCAGAAGCCTTCACCATATCGTCGTTTTTATTATTCAAAGAATAAACTATAATAGGAACTCCAATTATAGAAAATAATAAAATAGAAATAAGTAATATATCTATTAAATATTTTAGTTTTTTCATTTTATTCCTTTGCCTTATTTAAAGCATTATTTACTGCTTCTTTAAATTCGGAATAAGTTATTGTCGCTCCACTTATAACATCAACACTATTAATATTAGATGATTCAACTAAGCTTTTTGCATATTTTGTTGCTGATTGAATAGCCTTTTGTGCTTTAATATAGTTTTCTTTTGAATACTCACTACCGTATTTTTCATCTTTTAAAGTGCCATCTAATTCATATAATTTAAAATCACATGAAGTTATTTTATTATCTTTTATTTCGATAATACATATAGCATAACCTGCACCTACACCATCATTATCTGCAGTGTGGTTTTCGCTTTTTCCTTCATATGTTCCATCTTTATAATTCACTTTATTCTCTTGACTACCACATGATGATAAAACTCCTAAAAACAAAAAAACAATTCCTAAAAACATAATTTTAAGCTTCTTCATTTTTTATATCCTCGCTTTTACTTTCATTTGCTTTTATTGAATTAGCAACTTTTAATAATGCTTCCTCTTCACTTTTTGGATCATTCAATCTATCATAAATAATCTTTCCATGCTCAAGCCTTACAGTTCTTTGTGCAACTTCACCAACTTCATCATCATGAGTTACTACAATTAATGTTTTTCCTTCTTCATGAAGCTTTCTAAAAATATCTAGAACAATGTTTTCATTTGCTTCATCAAGATTTCCTGTAGGTTCATCTGCAAGAATAATTTCAGGAGAATTAATTAAAGCTCTTGCTATACAAACTCTTTGTTGTTCACCACCAGATAATTGGGAAGGTAAATGCTTAGCTCTTTCCTTTAATCCAACCATTTCAAGAGCCTTCAATGCTTCCTTTTCATTTGGCATACTATGATAATACTGAGCAACCATTACGTTTTCTAATGCTGTTAAGTAGCTAATCAAATGGAATTGTTGGAAGATAAGACCTATTTTATCTCTTCTAATAGTTGTTAAAGATGATTGATTTTCTTTTGAAATATCTACACCATCTAATAATATTTTTCCTGTTGTTGCACTATCCATACAACCAATGATATTCATCATTGTACTTTTACCAGAACCAGATGGTCCCATTATTGCAACCCATTCACCTTTTTCTACTTTTAAGCTAACATTATCTAAAGCTTTAATATCATCATATATCTTTGATACATTTTGAATTTCTAATAAACTCATTAATTATTCCCCCTTTAATACTATCGCAGGTTCTACTTTGACAGCTGTTCTAACTGGTATTAGACATGATATTGCTGAAACTGCAATTGCAGCAATAATAGTTATTGGTACAAGCAATGGTCTAAATGTAATTGCACTACTAAATACATTTAAACTAATAACAAGTGCAAATACGTAACCTAATATTGAACCAAAAATACCACCAATTGTACCTAATACTAATCCTTCAAACATAAATTCTTTTGCGATATCTTTATTTGAAGCACCAAGTGTTTTTCTTAATCCAATTTCTTTTCTTCTTTCTGCTATAACCGCAGTCATTGTTGTAGCAACACAAATCATTGTTAAGACTAATACTACAACTGTTACAATAAATACTAATGATTGTAATTTGGTTAATACACTTGATTCACTTTCTGTTACACGTTTAACCAGTTTAGCATTTATATTAGTACTACTATTATTTATTGAATCAACATATGACTTTAATTTATCACTTGTGCCTGAAATACTTAATTCAACTAAATCATATCCTCTATTACTGAATGTGATATATGTTACATCATTATAACTTAAATAAATATATTCTTCTTCAGTACCACCAGTTTCTAAAATTCCTACAATGTCAAGTTCTAATTCTCTATCTACATACTTGATTCCATCTACTTCATATGTAAAATCATCTTCAGTTATTAATGTTTCAATTTCAGAAGTAACTTCCTTTTCTTTAGTTTTTAATGTCATCTTACTTCCTACTTTGAATTCAAAAGTATTTGCTACTTTTTTTCCTATTAATACTTCTCCATCGCTTTCTGGTTTTCTTCCATTAATTGACCAATAAGGAGAAGTTTTTTCAATTGATTTAAAATTAATACCTGCCATTGTTACAGGCATATTATTAACCATTGTATTTTCATATCTATACGGAGTATATCCTTCAACCGAATTACTTGGAATAGTTTTTAGTGCTTCATCAATTTCATTATCTAAAATAAATTCTTCACTATTAGGTGATAATATAACATTGGCACCATAATTTCTAAATTCAGAACTCATTTGTCTTGGAACATCAGTATAAATAGTTACTAGTCCTGATAAGATTGTTGCTCCAACGATTATTGATAGAAGGGCAATTATTATTCTTGATCTTCTTCTAATCAATGAATAAAACAACATTTTAAAAAACATTTTTCTTTTAATATTCATTATTCCACCTTCTATCTACCATGTAATACTTCTGAAGGCTTTAGTCTCAATAATAATCTAACAGCCGGAATACTACCTATTATTACAACTAAAGTTATCAAGAATGCTACTACAAAGGCAGCAATACCTCTCATATTAATACTTGAGGCAAATACTGTTTGTCCTATAATTTGCGCAAATCCAAAGCCCATAAAATAACCAATTAATTCACCTAGAATTGCAGTAATTAATACTTCTGTTAAAACTAAAATAGTAATTGATGAATTTTTAGCACCAATCGCTTTTAAAAGTCCTAGCTCACTGCTTCTTTCCATTACACTTGATGTAACAAGGTTGGAAATACCAAGTGCGGCACCAATCAATGATAAAACTGTAATTAATGTCATTAATAACTGTGTTTTATTTAAAATATTACCCTCACTATCTGCAACCTGTCTAATGACTGTTGCTGAAGCTTGAGGTACTGCTTCTTGGATTTGATAACAAATACTACTTACGTAAGCTGTACAATACCACAAATCATAATCAGCCATAGATAATAAATTAGGGTTTTTGGCAGCTCTTTCTGATAATTCATCATCTGGTGATGTTATAGCACTTACAGCAATACTTTTTACTAGATTTTCTTTATTTAAAATAGTTTGAGCATTATCAAGTGTAGTATAAATATACTCATCTTCTTTATCTCCAGACTCATATATACCTATTACATTTAATTTTTTATTAGATATTTCGATATTATCTCCAACTTTTATATTGTATTTTTTTGAAAAATTAATCCCTACCATACAAACGTCTGTTTCTGTTGATTTTATTTCATCTATCCAGCTACCAGTTACATTCCACCAGCTTCTAAGATTTGTTATACCTGTATCTCTTTGATAAAGAGATGCTTTTTTAACATATTCATAATGATGATTAAACCAACTTCCAACAAGTTTTACATCATTTCCGTTATATTTAACATTACCATCAATGGATGGATTGAATTCTCTTATATTATTAGCCCAGAATATTGTTAACAATTCACCGCAAGTATCCTCGGGTAAATACATATTTTCTGATTCGGATTCATCATCTGATTCATATAAATTTGATAATACTGCTGCATTTTTTGAAACAACTGTTATATTTGCACCATAAGCTTTTAATTCTTCGTTAATCTTATCACTAACATCTAACATTACATTAATCATTGCCGTAGCAATAGATGTACCTAGTGCTATAGTTAGGGCAATCATAAACATTTTTTTCCATTGTCTAAAAAATGTTCCTTTTATTAATCTAAAAAACATACCCCAACCTCCTATTTCGAAAATATTTTTTGATTTTTAACTAATTCACTTACAGGAATAGTTATATATGTATCAGTAATATCATAATCAATTATTATAGGGTTACATCCACCCTTCATACCGATTGTTACAGTATTCATTACTACTCCACATTTTTTACATACAACCTGATTATTATTATTTTCGTAATATCCTGCTTCACCACATATTTCACATGCATCTAAACCAATACCATAATTACTAGTTCCAGCAGTTTTTAATATAATTATGAATCTTGTTCGATAACCATCGGCAGTCTTGTATTCAAACTTGTGTAAATGTGTATCACGTACTAAATCTAAATTAACTCTTACCTCAGTATCATTATCTGATGAATCTTTTATTACCTCTACTTGTTCAATAGGTGTATCAATAATAACTACCTTATCTAATTCAACAAATAATGTTTGACACAAAATAAATACTACGAAGCATAACAATGCAAAGATACCAGATCTTTTAGCACTTCTCCATACAACTTTTAATTTTCTATGCTCTGCATCATTTGCATATACTTCTTTTTTATGATAACTTAACACCCATAAGAAAATTGATATCGCAATAATCAAAATAAATCCAATATAACCAAACCACTTTATATTATTCAATACATTAATTGAAAAATTAAATAAAGCTTGTCCTTTTATAAAATTTCTAATAATTGCAGTACTAATAATATTGGCAAAAAGATATATCAAATATAAAACCACTTCAATAGAACATGCTATTATTAATACTTTATTGTATCCCTTCTTATATAAAACAATTCCAACTTTATAAGCACAAATAGCTGAAATAATTGATACAACAATTCCTGTTATATATCCCAATAAATTAAGTAAATATTCACTTGATAATATACCAAGTTCACTATCATAAAATTTAACAGGGAAGAACCATACATCAATTAATGGATTAAAATACATAGCACCCAAGGTAATTGAACAAATCGATAAGATTGAAATATCAATTATCAATAATGCTTTTGAATTATTTATTTTTCCCCTAATAAACTTAATATTAAAAACTATTAATAAAACAATAGATAAAATAACAAAAGAAAAAGTTACATAATTAAATACATATCCAAGCTTCCATCCATTTACTACTCTTGTATTATTGAAAATCATTGATCTAGTAAACGAAGCAATAAGCCCTAATATAAGACCTAATGCAGGTATTCTTTTAGACAATTTATATGGTAAATCTTTATATACTACCTTTAATAATGCTAAAACAAAGCCTGAAATTATTAGCAAAAATAAAATATCATTTGTAACTTCCATTAAAAACTTCAACATATAAAAACCTCTCAAATGGTTCAAAAATTAATGTCTTTTAATAATTCTTAAAGTCGTCTTAAAAAAGACGACTCAGAAATTTAATATTAATTTTTGCCCCGTAAACTTAAGCTTAATTCTTTTTTATTTAAATATTAGTTGTTCCAAGCACCATTCTTGAAATTCCAACTATCATACTTGTATGTAATTGTATTAGGGAATGTTGACTTATCTGGACCTGTGTTATCTGTGTGAATTAAATATACACTTGTTGTGTCTGGGAACTTAATAGTAAATGTTACTGAATAAGTACCGTCACCAGCTAATTTAATATTTTGTCCATAGTGAGGACCATCAGATGCAGCCATTGGCATGAATGTACCCTTAGCTACTTCTTGAGAACCTTTTTCAACTAGGTATTCTACTGTTAAATATGGAACCCAATCACCAGTACCATAACCAAAATCATTCTTTAATGCTGATACATCAAGTTCAAGATGGCAATCATAATCAGTTGCCTTATATCCACCTGTCATATCAACTGGTTGGAAATATACAGCGTTTAAATTTAAGAATTCTTTTTGAACATTTTCAAAAATTGTAACTTCTGTAAAACCTAAATCTTCTTCACCTTCTTCAGCAACTGTTGTAGTTGTTGTTGTAGTTGATGCATTATTGCTACAAGATGCTAAACCAAAGATAGCACCGCAAGCAGCAACACCTAAAGCTAAGCTTGCTAATAACTTTTTCTTCATTTTTTAATAATCTCCTTATTTTTTCTCTTTCTTTATTATAATCAATCGGTTTACGGCAGAGTCAATTGATTATTATTTGGATTTCTCCTCGTTTTCTGATGAAGTTACTCTGTTATCATCAGTTTCGTTTTGTAAATCTATATTAACGCTATCCGAAGCATTAATACCATTTTCTTCTTGAGGAACAATTTCCTCATTTTCTTTAGATTCTTCATTTTCGTTTTTCTTTTTGGTTCCATATTTCAACCAGAAAACGAAAGTAAATACTGTAATAATTGTTAATATAATTTGTGGAATAATTGTCCACCATGTTGGATATATACCAAAGAAATTCAATACGTCATTTTCACTCATCCAAGCAAGTGGTTGAATTATACCTGAAGGCCAGCCCCAAGAGCCTAATAAACCACCATCAATAAATAATTCCCAAATACCTGAGCCCAAGAATATAACAGACATCGCAGCCATCAAAATACTTGTAATCATAAAGAATGGTTTTAGCGGAATCTTAATACCAAATATTCTAATTATTAAGAATACTGCTAATACTACAAGTAAACCTAAAACTAATCCACCTAAAACGGCTAACCAACCCATATTCATTTCACTAGCTGATACTACAAGTGGTTGATAGAATAAAATTACTTCTGCCCCTTCTCTAAATACAGCTAAGAAAGATGTGAATGCTAATGTAAATATTTTTCCTTTATCTGCAGATACTGAGACTTTATTAGAAATATAATTTGTCCATGCATCAGATTCTGCTTTTGATATCATCCAGTTTGTGACATATATTAATACCGCCACAGCAATGAGTGCTGTTACACCTTCAATTATTTCTTGAGGTATAGCAGTTGATATTCCATTTAAACTAATTCCATACAATAATGCAGCAAGTCCAATTGATGCAACAACCGCAACAATTGCACCTATATATACAAATTTAGTTTGTTTTTTATTTCCTGATTTAATTAAATATGCGATAATTGCACCCAAAATCAATATTGCTTCTAATCCTTCTCTAATAATGATAGTGAAGCATCCGAAGAATGTAGCTATTGTAAGTCCTGTATTAGATCCATCTTTAGAATTATATCCAAGTAGATTGTCTAGTGCTTTTGCATCAGTCAATAACATTTCTTTTAGTTTTGCAACTTCTTGTGTAGTTGCATCTACATCTAATGTTTTAGCAGTTGATTTAACTGCTGCAAATTGTAATTCTACTGATGTAACTCTTGAACCCGATATATAAGCCATTACCTTTTTTTCAAATCCAGATGTTTCATACCAAGAGCCATATGAATTAGAAAAACAAATATAATAATCAGAATTTTCAGTCTTTATTCTATTAATACCCTCGTCTAATAAGTTACCTATTTGTTTTGCAACTTCTGTATAAGTTATTTTTTTATCTTTATTTTTTTGTTTAAATGCTTTCGCAAATGAATTATATGTTAAATAATATGCTGCATCTAAATCTACATTCGAATCTTCTTTTGTAGTGATTTCAATCTTAAGTGCATATATATTTTTAGAATCCAATATAGCTGCATCTTTATTTAATTCAGTAATTAATTCATTTATTTTTGTTTTTGCGCTACCAATATTATTAATATTAATATAATTTAATATGTCATCGTATATATTTTTAATTTCGTTAGGTCTTGATTCGTTTATATTCTCTTTTGTTCTTAATAGGAATTCTGAAGAATCATACCAGTATAAATAGAAATCTTTAAAGTAAGTCGCATATGGAGGCTCAGGAACTGAATCTAATGGTTTAAAAGTTGAACTTTCAAATCTAGAAACACCTTCTTGATATAGCCTTTCAACATATTTAACAACCGTACTAAATTTCACATCATTGCCATCTTTATTTTCAGCTTCATAATATTTTCTATAAGAAGTATAATAATTTAATTCATCAGTTGTTTCATTTACAACAGCTATGTTATTATTTACTACTTCTTTTGCATCAACTTTAACAAATAATGCTAATGTAAAAACTATAGTTACTGCAATAATTGAATATAAAATTTTAAAAACAATTCTTTTGTTTTTCATAATATACTCCTAAGTTAGTGTTAACTAACATTTTGAATAATACTACAAGATGAATACCATGTCAACACCATTTTATTAAATAAAATAAATAGTGTTAGGATTGACTAACTTATCCTAACAAAAAGCGTTTTTCTAATTGAAAAATTGAAAAAAGTCAGGATGTCCTGACTGTTGTTTTTTAGCCCTAGGATGCAAAAAAGTAAAAAATTTAAGGGGGAAAAGAATCCTAGGGATATTATAATAGTTAGTATTGACTAACCGATTATTATTTTACATTTTATTTTATAAATAGTCAATATATTTTTTGTAAAATATGCTATAATTTTTGGGGTGATAAAAAATGGAAATAAATTTAGAATCTTTAAAGTATTTAATTGAAGGAAATGAATATCAAATAACTATACTAAGTAATGCTTCTGCATACTTAAATGATTCATTAGAAAGTATTAATTGGGTTGGCTTTTATTTATTAAATAATGATTATTTATATTTAGGCCCATTCCAAGGACATCCTGCGTGTATAAATATACCTGTAGGTAAAGGTGTATGTGGGAACACAATAAAAGAAAATAAAACTATCGTTGTAGATAATGTATTAGAATATAAAGGTCATATCGCATGTGATAGTAAATCAAGATCTGAAATATGTGTACCTATTTATGTTAATAATAAAATATATGGATTATTAGATATTGATTCTCCAATTTTTAATAGATTTACTGAAAAAGATAAAGAAATATTAGAAAATGCAGTAAAAATTATTGAAAATGCTTTAAATAATGCAAAATAGATTTGACACTACTTTCACTTTTTGTTATAATGTCATAGCGTGGGTAAAAAGCAGCAGCTTAAAACCTCGAGAGTATATCTTAAAGCTATTATGTTTAAATAGTAACCTTCGCTGCTTGATGGTGAACATTTAATTTAAGATATCCTTATGGCTATAAGCATCGATTTTTACTCCGAAAATAAAAATATATTATTAGAGGAGGACATAGAAATGTCAAGATTTACTGGCTCAAGCTGGAAGGTTTCTAGACGTTTAGGCTATTCAATTAGCGAAACTGGTAAAGAAATCGTTAAAAGAAAATATGCTCCAGGTCAACATGGTGCAAAGAAAGGTAAGTTAAAAGAATACGCAGTTCAATTACAAGAAAAGCAAAAAGTAAGATTTACTTATGGTATGTCTGAAAAGCAATTCAGAAGAATTTTCGATAACGCTGCTAAGATGGAAGGTAAGACTGGTGAAAACTTCTTAAAGTTATTAGAATGCCGTCTTGATAACATCGTTTATCGTTTAGGATTTGCTTCTACTAGACCACAAGCTAGACAATTAGTTAACCATGGTCATGTATTAGTAGATGGCAAGAAAGTTGATATTGCATCATACAGATTAGTTCCAGGCCAAACTATTTCTTTAAAGGATAAGGCTAAAGAATTCAAAATTGTAAAAGCTGCATTAGAAGCTAAGGTTTCAAGACCTGAATATGTATCATTCGATGCTGATAAGCTAGTTGGTACATTAGTAAGAATCCCTGAAAGAAGCGAATTCTTACCTGAAATCAACGAACAACAAATCGTCGAATTCTACAACAGAGCTTAATTAGAAAAATAAAGGTTCGCAATCGCGAACCTTTTTTGTTGCTTAAGATACAAAATTATTTAAATCCTTATACCATTCTATTAAATGATTTAATGAATTTAAATCTACATTTTCATAGCCCAGATTAATTCTTTCGTAAATCATTTCTTCTTCTGGATTTAATAATCCCTTCTTATGCTTCTTCTCATATCCACTTAAAACTATCTTCATTATAATTCTTTGGAATGTATTTAAATATCTCCAACGAATTCCACCTTGTAGATAATAAATATTGTTAATATTATTATCTTTCTTTAATGATTCTATTAATTCTTCACTATAAAATGACATGCCTACTACCCCGATATAAGCTATATTATAATTTTTTAGCTTCTTTAATTTAGTTATTTTATTTGCATTAATCCATGAAAAATATATTACTTCATCATCTTTATTTAATTTCTTTTTAGCTTCTTTTATATTATAAATAGGTAATCCTGTATTTAATGCAAAATGATATGCATATTGTTTAGTAAAACCTGTATTAGAATTATATATAATAGCTTTAATCATTAATATCACCTGATTCTAATAATACTATATAAAACTTGTTCACGCAACGTTTCGTTAACAAGTTTTTTGTATTCTTAAAATATAAGTAATAATAATCGGATTGTTAAATATTATTAAATAATATATA
>JAFSWG010000057.1 GCA_017444645.1 Acholeplasmatales bacterium
AATTTCATTATACTACTTTTTTAAAATTATGCAAAAAAAGAATGAATGACATTCAACCGTGTTTTAACGGAATTTAGTCATTCATTCTTACTGATTGAAATTTTCAACTATTTATAGCGGAATTTACTTTTTCAATTAACGTGTATAAAAAAATTAAAAAAATTTAGATATAAAAATATTTTTTTTGAGAAAAAAGTATTTAAAAATAAAATATAAATATTTATTTTTAAATAGATTTGGCTAAATTTTATAAAAAACTGGTATTTATAGGCAATTCTAATATTATTTATAATATTAAGGGGAAAATTATTCCTTTTATTTTATAGTTAATTGTGTTATCATATTTGAGGTGATATTTATGTATGGATACATTAAAGGTAAGGTTACAAAAATTAGTCCTAAATATATTATTTGTGATAATAATGGAATAGGTTATTTAATTATTGTAGGGAATCCTTATAATTTTAATTTAAATGATGAATATACAATTTATACATATCAAAGTGTTAGAGAAGACGCTATTGAATTATATGGCTTTACTAAAGAGGATGAAAAGGATTTGTTCTTGAAGCTTATTTCCGTTTCTGGTATTGGACCAAAGAGTGCATTGTCTATTCTAGCAGCTGGAAGTGTTAAAGAAATTGTTAATGCAATTGAATCAAGAAATGATACATATCTAAGAAAATTCCCTGGTATTGGCCAAAAGGCTAGCCAACAAATTATTCTTGATTTGAAGGGTAAGGTTCAATTTAGCGATGAATCTGATGGTATTGTTAAATCTTCATCTAAATTAACAGATGTTGAAGATGCATTAATTGCCCTAGGATATTCAAAAAAAGAGATTACAAAGATCGTTTCAAAGCTAGATGCCACAAAGGATGTTGGTGTATTAGTTAAAGAAGCTTTAAAACAATTAGTAAAGTAGAGGTGATATTGTGACAGATGAAGAAAGAGTAGTAGATCCTAATGAACAAAAGGATGACGAAAATGAAGAATTATCGTTAAGACCTCAAAAACTTACTGAGTATATTGGCCAAAAAGAAGCTAAAGAAATGCTTGAAGTATATATAAAAGCGGCGCTTAAGAGAAATGAAGCGTTAGACCATACTTTATTATATGGACCTCCAGGACTAGGTAAGACTACATTAGCTCAAATAATCGCAAATGAGTTAGGGGTTAATATAAAAATAGTATCTGGCCCATCAATTGAAAGAAGCGGTGATTTAGCTGCCGTATTATCTACCCTAGAAGAGGGGGATGTATTATTTATTGATGAAATCCATAGATTACCTAGATATGTTGAGGAAGTTTTATATAGCGCAATGGAAGATTATCAACTAGATATTATGGTTGGTAAGGATTCTCAGGCTAGAAGTATTAGAGTAGATTTACCACCTTTTACTCTTGTTGGAGCAACAACAAGATTTGGAGATTTATCTGCCCCACTTAGAGATAGATTTGGCGTAGTATTAAGACTTGAGTATTATACAGATGATGAATTAAAAGCTATTGTTACAAGAACAGCTAAGGTTCATGAAACAAAAATCGATGATGTAGCCTCAATTGAACTTGCTAAAAGAAGCAGAGGAACACCAAGAATCGCAAATAGATTATTTAGAAGAGTAAGAGATTTTGCAGATGTTAGAAATAATGGTGAAATAACTATTGATATTTGTAAGGATGCATTATCTAAGCTTGGAATAGATAATGATGGATTAGATTATACAGATTATAGATATTTAAGAGCAATTGTTGAAACATTTAAGGGTGGTCCTGTAGGCGTAGAATCACTTGCGGCAACCATCTCTGAAGAAGTGTCAACAATTGAGGATGTATATGAGCCATATTTACTACAAGAAGGATATATTAAAAGATCTAATCGTGGTCGTATGGCAACAGAAAAAGCTTATAACAAGCTTGGTGTAAAATTTTATAAAGGCATATTTGCTTAAAAAGAAGGATATTATGTTAAGAACAACGGATTATGATTATTTTCTACCAGAAGAATTGATAGCTCAAACTCCACTTACAGATAGAAGCTCATCGAGATTAATGGTATTAAATAGAAAGAATAAGACAATAGAACATACACATTTTGCTAGTATAATCGATAGATTATCAAATAATGATGTGCTAGTTATTAATGATACAAAGGTAATTCCTGCAAGATTAATTGGTCATAAGGAAGATACTGGTGCGGTTATTGAAATATTATTATTGAAAGATTTAGGTAATAATGTTTGGCAAACATTAGCTAAGCCTCAAAAAAGAGTTAAAATAGGATCTATAATTTCTTTTGGTGAAGGTTCATTAAGAGCTAAATGTATTGAATTAGCTGATATGGGTATTTGTAAATTTGAATTAATATATGATGGCATTTTAGTAGAAATATTAGATAAATTAGGTGAAATGCCACTTCCACCATATATTCATGAAAAGTTAGAAGATAAAAATAGATATCAAACAGTTTATGCTAAAAATCCTGGTAGCGCGGCAGCTCCTACAGCAGGATTACATTTCACTCCTGAGCTTTTAGAAAAAATTAAAGAAAAAGGAATTGAAATAATACCTGTAACATTGCATGTAGGGCTTGGCACATTCCGTCCTGTTACAGAAGAGGATGCATCTAAGCATGAAATGCATAGCGAATATTATGAAATATCAGAAGAATCAGCAAAGAGATTAAATGAAGCAAAAAAAGCTGGAAAGAGAATTATTTCTGTTGGTACTACATCAACAAGAACATTAGAATCAGCAATCCATGACGATGGATTATTCTATCCTGAATGTAAAAATACAAATATATTTATTTATCCAGGATATAAATTTAAGGCAATAGATGCGTTGATTACAAATTTCCATTTACCAAAATCAACACTTATTATGTTAGTTAGCGCACTTGCTGGAAGAGAATTTATTTTAAGTGCATATGAAGAGGCTGTAAAAGAAAAATATAGATTCTTTTCATTTGGTGATGCAATGTTTATAGAATAGAGAGGAAAGATAATATGAATTTTGAAAAATATTTAAATGATAAAAATCCAAGAGTTGAAATCGAAGTAGAAAACATGGGAAATATAGTTGTTGAATTATTCCCTGAGGTTGCCCCATTAACTGTTGAGAATTTCTTAAAGCTTGTTGATAAAGATTTCTATAAAGGAATCATTTTCCATAGAGTAATCAAAGGATTTATGATTCAAGGTGGAGATCCTAAGGGAACAGGAATAGGTGGTTCTAAGGAAACAATCAAAGGGGAATTCTTATCAAATGGTGTTAAGAATTTATTAAACCATACAAGAGGAGTTATTTCTATGGCAAGAACATCTTACCCTAATAGTGCATCAAGTCAATTCTTTATTATGCATGATGATGCACCATATTTAGATGGTGAATATGCAGGATTTGGCGCAGTTGTTTCAGGAATCGATGTTGTAGATATGATTGCTGAATCAAGCACAGATAGAAATGATAAGCCTCTAAAAGATGTTAAAATGAAAACTATTAAGAGGGTTAGATAATGAAGCCACCTGTTACATATGAGCTTATCCATGAGTGTAAGCAAACAGGAGCTAGATATGGAATATTGCATACTCCACATGGTGATTTTGAAACTCCTATTTTTATGCCAGTTGGTACTCAAGCTACAGTTAAAACATTAATTCCATCTGAAATAAAAGAAGTATCTGATGGCTTGATTTTAGGTAATACATATCATTTATGGCTTCAACCAGGAGATGAATTGGTTAAAGAATTTGGTGGTATTAGAGGCTTTATGAATTGGGATGGTGCTTTACTTACTGATTCAGGAGGATACCAAGTATTTTCTTTATCTAAAATGAGAAAAATAACAGAAGAAGGTGTTGAATTTAGACACCATAAATCTGGAGAAAAATTATTTTTATCACCTGAAAAATCAATTGAGATTCAAAATAATTTAGGTGCGGATATTATCATGTCCTTTGACGAATGCCCTCCATTCGATTCTGATTACGATTATATGAAAAAATCAGTAGACAGAACTATTAGATGGGCACGTCGTGGTAAAGAAGCACATAAAAATCCTGAAACTCAAGCTTTATTTGGAATCGTTCAGGGTGGTGGAAATAAAGAAATTAGAAAATATTGTATGGAAAAACTAGCTGAAATAGATTTCCCTGGATATTCAATTGGTGGTTTATCAGTTGGTGAATCTAAAAAGGAAATGTATGAAATGCTTGAATACCTTAAAGATGTAATGCCAAAAGATAAACCAAGATATCTAATGGGTGTAGGTTCACCAGATGATTTAATTGTTGGTTCAATGAATGGAATTGATATGTTTGATTGTGTATTACCAACAAGAAATGCAAGACATGGTTCAGCATTTACACATCAAGGTAAAATCCAAGTGAAGAATCTTGAATTAAAAAGAAGCAAGGATCCACTAGATAGTGAATGTGATTGTTATGTATGTAAAACATTCACAAGAGCTTATCTAAATCATCTTATTAAAGCTGATGAAATATTAGGTATGAGACTTATTTCATATCATAATTTATATTTCTTAAAATCATTAATGCATGACATAAGAGAAGCTATCAAAAATGATAGATTATTAGATTTTAAAAACGAGTTCTTCAAAAAATTTGGTTATACAAAATAATTAGGGCGAAAATTGCCCTTTTTTCATTGATAAAAACACGAATTTTATATATAATGTAAAAAGAGGCAATTGGTTTGAGGTGGTATTATGGACAAATATGTATTAATAGGTATTCTTATTGCGGTTGCTGTAGTAGTACTAACTACTATAGTAATATTAATAGTAGTATTTAGCAAAAAGAATAAAGGTAAACAACCAAGAATCAAATTAAATGATGAATTCATCACAAATCTATTATCTTTACTTGGCGAAAAAGATAATATCACTGAAGTAAATGTCGATAACGGACGTTTGAAAATTACTGTAAATGATTTAGATAAAGCAAATCTTGAAGGTATCAAGGAAATTGCAACATCTGGTGTTTTTGTTACAGGTACTACAATTAAAACTTTATTTAGATTAGATTCACAAACTATAAAAAAAGAAATAGATGCTAGATTATAGGAGGCTATATGGTAAGAAAAAGCTTTAGAATTACTAATGAACAAGGTATTCATGCAAGACCTGCGACAACACTTGTAAAAGTTGCAATGGAATATGAATCTGAAATCACATTATCTGCATTAAAAAAGACTGTGGATTTCAAATCAATAATGGGTGTTATGTCACTTGGTATTTATAGTGGCACAACAATTGAAATTAAGTGCGATGGAAAAGATGAAGAAGCAGCACTTGAAGCTTTAAGTAAGCAAATTGTTGAATTATCACTTGGTAAAGAAATTTAATTAGTTTATTGAAACAAAATAAATTGCTGCTGCGGTTTATTTTGTTTTATTTTTAGAGGTATTAATATGAGCTTTAAAGAAAAATTTGAAAAAAATTATAAAGATGAAGCATTAAAAATGCTAGAGGATGTTATATCATTTCCTAGTGTTTTAGATGAATATATAGAAAATAGTGAAGCGCCATTTGGTAAAGCCAATAAGGATTGCTTAGATTATGTTATTACAAAGGCAACAAAGGATGGATTTAAAACATTTAACGCCGATAATTATGCTGGTCATTTAGAATTTGGTGATGGAAAAGAAACATTAGGATTACTAGCACATTTAGATGTTGTTCCTGTAAACAAATCTGAATGGGTATCTGATCCATTTAAATTGGCAATTAGAGAAGGAAAAATGTTCGCTAGAGGTGTAATGGATGATAAGGGGCCATTTGTTGCTTCTTATTATGCAATGAAAATGCTAAAGGATGAAGGGTTTAAACCATCTAGAAAAATAAGATTAATATTTGGATGTGATGAGGAATCAGGCTCTAGATGCCTAGAAAGATATTTTGAATTAATGGATGAACCAGAAATTGCTTTTTCACCAGATGCAGAATTTCCATGTATCAATGGCGAAAAGGGTATGATGAGTTACGATATATTAGTATCTGATAATGTAATTACATATTTTAAATCAGGTGAAAGATATAATATTGTTCCTTCATATGCTGAAATGAAAATAAATAAAAATCTAGAAAAAGAATTTAATAATTATATTAAAGAAAATAATTATAAAGGTGAAGTTAATAATGGTTTATATAAGGCATATGGTATTGCAGCACACGCAATGTGTCCTGAAAAAGGATTAAATGCTTCATATATATTATTTGATTTCTTGTCAAAATATACAGATTCAAAGCTTGCATCATTTGTAGAAAAATATTATTTATTTGATACATATGGTAAAAAGGCTGGCTACTATGATTTTGATGATGAAATGAAGGATTTAACATCAAATTTTGCAGTAGTAGATATTAATAACTCAAAAGGTAAAATTGGAATTAATTGTCGTGTACCAAAGGATGCTGATTTTGATTTAATTAAATCATGCTTATCTAAGATTTGTAAGGAATATGATTATGAATATGATGTTTTATTTACTTCAAATAGACATTATATTAGTTCTGATTCTGAATTAGTTAAATCTTTAATGGATTCATATGTGAAGGTGACTAATGATACAACAAATAAGCCATTTTCAATTGGCGGTGGTACATATGCTAGAGAATGTAAATATGCAGTAGCTTTTGGACCACTATTTCCAGGAAGAGAGGATGTTTGTCATATTGCGAATGAATATATGTATTTAGAAGACTTCTATATGCTAGTTGAAATCTATTACAATGCAATATACAACCTAACAAAATAATGAGATTAAGAAAAGTAAAAAACGCAAAAGAAAGATTAGAAGTAAATAATAATCCATTTTTCATTTCAGAGCCTGAATTAAATAAAGGAAAATGGAATGAAGTATTCAATAATACTAATCCAATTCATATTGAAATTGGATGTGGAAAAGGGCAATTTATTTCAACATTAGCTAAATTAAATCCTGATATTAATTATATCGCTATCGAAAAATTTGATTCAGTATTATTAAGATGCTTAGAAAAGGTAATAGATTCAGATTTAACTAATTTGAAATTATGTGTAATGGATGCTCAAATGATATCTAATTATTTTAAACAAGATGAAGTAAAAAGAATCTATTTGAATTTTAGTGATCCATGGCCAAAGAAGCATCATGCAAAAAGAAGATTAACTTCACCTTTATTCTTAGAACAATATAAATTGATTTTAGATAAAAAGGGTGAAATATTCTTTAAAACAGATAATAGAGGATTATTTGAATATTCCTTAGAATCAATTTCAAATAATGGCTTTTCTATTTCAAATATCTCACTTGATTTACATAAGGATTTAGAAAAATATCCTGATAATATTACAACAGAATTTGAAGATAAATGGTCTAAGCTAGGACCAATCTATAGATTAGAAGCAAGATTTAAAGAGGAATAATATGGTTACATTTTGTCTTATTGGTGGAAAAGTGAATAAAGAACCTTTGACTAATAAGATAGAATCTCACCTAATTAGTCTAACAAATAAGGATAATCCTAATATTTTATTTTTTCCATTTGCGATGAAAAATTATCAAAAGGCTAACAATAGATTTAAATTAATAATGAATGGTTTAAAGGCTAACATTCATTATATGGAAATAAATGAAATAGATAATTTTGATAATTTATTAAATGAAGCTGATATTTTATACATAGGTGGTGGAGTATCAGATGATTTAATAGAAGTATTTAGAGAAAAAGGATTAGATAAAATATTATATAAATATATGAATACAAATAAAATCTACGCTGGTGTATCTGCCGGAGCAATGCTTTTTACAGCTGCATCAATGGGAGATAAATATATGTATTCTGATAATTTTCATAATTATAATTATAAAATGGTAAATGGCTTAGGTATCTTAAATTTAGGTATTTGTCCTCATTATCAAAATGAAGATTTAATATTATATAACGATGAGATAAAAAATTATGATTTTGATGCCTTTGGACTAGAAGAAGATAGCTGTATTGTTATTAAAGATAACTATTTTTATTGTTTAAAGGAAGAGCCATTTGTTAGTGCATATTATTTTAAGGCAAATGATTTTATTATGAATGATTTAAAGGAGGGAGTTAAATATGAAAAAATTGGCGGTTTTAGGTCCAAAGGGAACATATAGTGATATTGCTGCAAAAAAGTACTTATATGATAATAAATTAGATTTCGAAATTATTTATTATCCATCAATTTTAAAAACAGCATTAGCACTTAAGGATTCGGATTTAGCAATACTTCCTTTTGAAAATACTTTAGATGGATTTGTATTAGAAAGCTTAGATAATATTATTTCTAATAATTTTAAAATTATTGACCAAATAAAATTAGATATTGATTTCGCATTTGTTACTAATGCAAATAAAGTTGAAGATTGTAAGAATATATATTGTCAATTTAAAGCATATGGTCAGTGTATAGACTTTATTTCTAAGTATCAATTTGATGTAATTAAAACAGAATCTAATTCTGAAACAGTAGATAAAATTAATTCATCAGATAATACTTTTGGAGCAATTATTCCAGTTCACGCTTTAAATGATAATAAATATAAGACTGTAATTTCTCATATTGCAGATAGAAGACATAATGAGACTAGATTTTTTATTTGTAGTAAAACAAAAATTGATATTAATTATAGAGAGAATATTGACGCATCTATAGTTATTACAATTAAAGAAGATAGACCTGGAATATTATTTGAAATATTAAAAGAATTGAATGATTTAAACATTAACATGAATTCTATTATGTCAAGACCAATGAAAACTGATTTAGGTCAATATAAATTCTATATTGAAATTTCATTAAAATATGAATCATTAGATAAGCTTGAAAAATTGTCTATGGAATTGAAATATAGAGGATTTAATGTTGATATATTGGGAATTTATAACAAGTTTTAGTAGGTGATGTATTAATGAGAGCTTCAGATATAATTATTAAAAAAAGAGATGGCTTTGAATTAACAAAAGAAGAAATAGAATATATGGTATTGGGATATACTAATGATTTAATTCCTGATTATCAAATGAGTGCATTTTTAATGGCTGTTTATTTTAAAGGTATGACTGATGCTGAAACAGCTAATTTAACAAAAGCAATGCTATATTCAGGCGATATCTTAGATTTAAGCTCTATAGATGGAATTAAAGTAGATAAGCATTCAACAGGTGGCGTAGGAGATAAAACAACATTAGTTGTTGGTCCAATTGTTGCCTCACTTGGTATAAAAGTTGCCAAAATGAGTGGTAGAGGTTTAGGTCATACTGGTGGAACTATAGATAAATTAGAATCTATACCTGGATACAATGTTAATTTGAGTGAAGAAGAATTTATTAATCAAGTAAAAGAAATAGGTATTGCAATAATTGGTGCATCTAAATCTTTAGCACCTGCAGATAAAAAGATGTATGCCCTAAGAGATGTTACAGGAACTGTTGATTCAATTCCTTTAATTGCATCATCAATCATGTCTAAAAAATTAGCAGCAGGAACTGATATTATAGTATTAGATGTTAAGGTTGGTAGTGGAGCATTTATGAAAACCATTGAAGATGCTAAAAAATTAGCTAGATTAATGGTAGATGTAGGTAAATCATTAAATAAAAAAGTAATAGCTATGCTTACTAATATGAATGATCCATTAGGATATGCAGTAGGTAATAATTTGGAAGTTATTGAAGCTATTAATACCTTAAATGGTAATGGACCAAAAGATTTTACTGACTTATGCATAAATGCTTCTGCAGAGCTTATTTTAGCTTCAGGCTATGCTAATAGCTTAGATGAAGCAATTAATTTAGCTAAAAGACAGATAGATAACAAAGAAGCATTAAATAAATTGGCAGAACTTGTTAAAGCTCAATATGGAGATGAATCATATATTTATGATCCTAACAAATTTGCAAAAACTCCATTTATAATTCCTATAATATCTTATGAAACAGGATATATTCATTCTATAGATGCCCTAACAATAGGTAATGCATCTATGAAACTTGGTGCTGGAAGAGAAAAATTAAGTGATAAAGTTAATCATAGAGTAGGAATTGTTTTAAATAAGAAAACAGGTGAATATGTAACTAAAGGTGAGACTTTAGCTTATATTCATTCAATTAATAAGGATAATGATGAAGTTATTAATATGGTAACTAGTTCTTTTATAATTGAAGCAAGTGAATTTAAACAAGAATTAATCCTAGATGTAATAAAATAAAAATAAAAAGCACTTGCAATCAAGCCATAATTTTTGTATAATAAACAAGTAGTCAAAAAAGGAGGTATCAAAAATGTTTGTAATTGATATATTTGTTGCTATCGTAGCAATTTTATTAATCGTAGTAGTTATGCTTCAAGCATCAAAAGATGATATTAATGATGCCTTCAACGGAAGCAAATCAGAATTATTCAAAAATCAAAAAGCACGTGGTATTGAAGTATTCATGCAAAGAACAACTGCAATACTTGCAATAGTGTTTGTTGCTTTAGTATTAACATCTGTAGCTATTCATATGAATTAATGAGATTGCCTAGCAATCTCTTTTTTTTCGGAAAAATGTGCTATACTAGAAGTGAGGTGATTCATATGGCAAATAAAGAGAAAATTAAAGAAATAATGAAGCAAGATAGATTGCCATTTGAATTCATCGCTAAATTATTAGGAATTGATGAATCTGATTACATGGATTTAGAAAATACTCTTGCTTCAATGGTAGAAGCTGGAGAATTAAAATATAATGAAAATACTGGCTTATACCATGTATCTAAAAGAAGATTTTTATCTAAAGATTCTGTATATAATGTAATAAAAGAATCTGATTTTATTAAAGAAAATACATTAGCTAAAGTATTTAATGCAAAATTTAAAGAGCTAAAGGCAATTACTAATGAATTAATTAGTGAAGGTAAAATAGTCTTTGCTCCAATGTATTCTATATATGGTATACCTAAAATAGCTACACTTGAAATAAAGGATAGAGGCTATGCCTTTGCGATTGTCGAAGGTGAAGAAAATAATTATTATATTAGTCCTGATTTTGTAAGGGATGCTTATAACGGCGATACTGTTAGTATTTTAGTGATTGGAAAAGTAAATCCTGATGATAAACTAGATAGTGCGATTGTATGTAACATCATTGAGCGTAAGCATAAAAATATAATTGGAATATTATCTTCTAAAGGTAAAAAATACCCTAAATATTTTATTAGATCTAATGCTATGGATTTTTTAGTTACTGCAGATGTAGATAAAGAAGAAATAAAAGATTTATCCGTTGGCCAAATTGTAATGGCCGATTTAGAATATGTAGGATTTAGATTAATTGCTAAAAACTTAAGCTTAGTTGGTAATCCAAATGATCCTGGTATTGAAATAACTGAAATAGCACTTGAATATGGCTTTAAATTGCCTTTTAGTGATGAAACAGAAGAAGAAATCAAGAATATTCCAGATAATGTTTTAGAAGAGGAATTAGAAGGTAGAGCTGATTTTACTAATTTACCAATAATTACAATAGATGGTGATGACTCTAAGGACTTTGATGATGCTGTATATGTAGAAAAATTAGATAATGGTAATTATTCATTAGGTGTTTATATAGCTGATGTAAGCCATTATGTTAAAGAAAACACACCATTAGATAAAGATGCATTAGGAAGAGGAACATCTGTATATTTAGCAGATAGAGTTATACCTATGATACCTCATAAATTATCTGATGGAATTTGTTCGTTAGTTGAAGGCGAAAATAGATTAGTTTTAGCATGCATAATGGAAATAGATACAAAAGGTAGATTAGTAAATTATGAAATTAAAGAGGGTGTGATTAAATCACATCATAGAATGACTTATAAAAAAGTAAATCTAATATTAAATGGTGATCCTGATTTAATAAAAGAATATGAAGATATTGTTCCTATGCTAAATACTATGCAAGAATTATCTAAAATTATTAGAGGTATTAGACATAAAAAAGGTGCAATTGATTTTGAAACTGCAGAATATAAATTTGCATTAAATAAAGATGGGTCTCCAAAGAGTATTAATAAATGTGAAAGATTAGATGCAGAAATGCTTATTGAAGATTTCATGTTAAAAGCAAATGAAACTGTTGCATATCACATGAATATTATGAATTTACCAATAGTTTATAGAGTTCATGAAAAGCCTGATCAGGAAAAACTACATCAAATATTTGATACCATTAAATATTTAGGAGCTGATTCTAAACATATAAAAGATGATATTATGCCCCATGATATTCAAAAATTATTAGAAAGCTTAGATGATAATCCAAATAAAGAAATAATTAATAACATGGTATTAAGAGGAATGATGAAAGCTAAATATAGTGATAAATGTTTAGGTCATTACGGACTTCAAATGAATTATTATTGTCATTTTACTTCACCAATTAGAAGATATCCTGATTTGATGACACATAGAATGATTAAAAAATTATTATTACATCCAAGCGAATCATTTGAAAATGATTTAAATAAATATATTAATATTATTGGAGAAATTGCTAATTCAAATTCTAATTCAGAAAGAAAAGCTGTTGATTGCGAAAGAGCAGTAAATGATATGTTATATGCTTGGTATATGTCAAAACGAATTGGTAATGAATATGATGCGATTATAACATCTATTACTCCTTTTGGTATGTTTGCAGAAATTGGTAATGGTATTGAAGGATTAATAGCATATAGAAATATGAGAGGATTCTTTGATTACAATGAAAAGACTATGTCAGCATCTAATGGTAGATTTACATATCATTTAGGAGATAGAATTAAAATAAGAGTAGTAAATGCTAATAGAATAGCAAGACAAATTGATTTCGTATTAAGTGAGGATTATGATTCTTATGAAGATTATATGTACTAATAAGAAAGCAACATTTGAATATTTTATTCTTGATAAATTTGAAGCAGGAATCAAACTTAAAGGTACTGAAATCAAATCAATCAGAGAAGGAAAATGTAATATTAACGATGCTTATGTAATAATAAAGGATGGAAAAGTATACATTTTAAATATGCATATAGCAAAATATGAAAATGGAAACATATTTAACCATGATGAATTAAGAACAAGAGAATTATTACTTAATAAGCATGAAATTAATAAGCTAGTATCTAAGATTAAACTTGATGGTTTAACAATAGTTGCATTAAAAGCATATTTTAAAGATGCATTAGTTAAAATAGAAATAGCTTTAGCTAAAGGTAAGAAAACTGAAGATAAGCGTCAAAGTATTAAAGAAAGAGATACTAATAGAGAAATACAAAAAGATTTAAAAAGAAGAACTCAATACTAGTCAGCAAACAAAAAATGTGCTATATTAATGTAGCACAATAATATGGGCTTGTTTATGGATTCGCTGTGATTCATGAAGGTTTGTAAGCATGTGGGAGTAGGCTCCCTTAAAAACGTCGGGGTTTTTAATAAACGCTGAAGAAAATAATGATTATGCATTCTTAGCTGGTAGAAATACTCAAGCTAATTATGCTTTTGCTTGCTAATATAGTGCAGGCTGCTCACCTATAGGATTTCCTGTGTCATATAGCTTGGGCTCAATTTAACAGGATATATTATTTTGCTGCTATTCTAAGTGAAATAATGAATTTAATAGAATGTAGGTAGTTTTTGGTTTTCCCTTTCGCTTAGGGCTGCTGAAGAATCAGATTGGGATAAACATGTAGAAAGCAGATTGGATTGTGTTGCATACGGGAGTTCGAGTCTCCCCAAGTCCACCAGTTTGATCGAATACGAACTCCTGATAATTTAAGGGTTCGTTTTTTTGTTTGTCGGAGTTATTGCAGATGGCGATTATACCATCGTCATCCGTAATAATAACTGCCTTTAAAAAATACGCTAAATAAAATTCTAATACTTGAAGGATTATTGTAATCTAAATTTTTGAATCTATTTAGATATTTCATAACATCTTCAGTAGTAATAATAGATTCTTTCTTTAAATCCAAAATTGATAATTCAGTTTGGATTTTTTCTTTTCTATCAATTAAAGAAACCATAGCTTGTTGAGTAGTATTATTAAAAATACCCATCCCAATAGCTTTAGTATAATTAGATAATTTCTTTTCGATTTCCTTTAATTCTTTTGATAGAGTTTTTTCTTTAGTTGTATCTTTGAATTCTTTATTAACAACCTCAGCTGTTTTAGTATTATTGCTGATGAGGCTGCAATCGGTATGATTAATAGTAAAACAACTGCAGTTATAGTTATTCCTGCAATTGGTAAAAAGGATAATGAATCATTAGATTTTGGTGGTCTACTTGGCTATGGCCCAATTATGAAGGTATCAAAAGTAAAACCAGATGTATTCATTAATCGTGGTGGACAAATTCCAGCACCTATTAATAGCTTAAAGAATTAATTATAATGGAGATTCAATCTCCATTTTTTTTAATTATTATGTGAATATGTAGAAATAATTAATTACATATAAATTTGTTAAAATATGAGTTTACTATAGAGCGAAATTATTTTCACTTTTGTTCTAATTAAATTTTATAAAACATTGAATATAATATAGTTCAATATTTTTTTTGTTAATTTGAATTATCCATGATATACTTATTATACAAGTAATACATCTTAAATAAATAAATACACTAGGACGGTGATTAAAATGAAAAAAGTAGGAATGTTTTTTGTTTCTATATTTTTAACAATTTTTAGTATCATTACACTAATATCTTGTGGTGGAAATGATGAAGAAAATATTAAGCTTCCAGAAAACAAATATGAAAAAGTATCATTTGCATTTAATGGAGTAGAAAAAAGCTTAAAAAATCAATCAGCTAATTTTAAATCAGATATTAAATTGAATGCTTATAAGGAAGCTCCATCAAATAATACAATAAATACAATATTCTCTAAAATGGAAGAAACAGGTAAATCAGACCCTGGAATTGAATATAATGATACACCTTTAATTCAATTCCAATATTTAAAGGCTGCATATGAAAAATTTGGTGAAAAATTAAATTTTGATACTAAATATTCATATAATTTCCATGGAGATATTTATTATGATTTTGATATAGATGATAAAGTTGATAATAAAGATGATAATTATAAGCATCATTATGATTTTACATTCTCAATAATAATAAATATTGATGATAATGATTTAATTACAGCATCTGTTGGTATGGATGTAACATTTACTCAAAATAATATATCTCGTCATGAGTATATGTATGCAGATTTAGTGCTTGACTATGATATGAATGAAAAGAGTCCTACATATAAATTCATGATGAGGGATATTACAGATTTATTATCATTTCCAGAAGATGAGCAAATGACTACATGTGAATATGATTATGTAGATGTAGATAAAAATACAATAAAAGAATTTAGAAAATTTGGTATTGCATCTAAGGAAAGTCTTGATAATTATCAAAATGATGATTTTACATATAAATATAATGTGTTAAGAGGCTTTAGAAATAATAAAGAATATAAATTAAATAATCCGTTTATTAAGGATAATAATTTAAAAGAAGCTGTTATAGAAGGATTAGGCTTAAAGAATAGCTTTGATTCTTATAAAACATATTTTAATGATTCAGGAACTTCTAGTAATGAATTAAAAGAAGTAATAAATAATTTTAATAATACATATGGTTCTGATTTTGTATACCATATTGCAACAAGTGGAAAGGATGAAGAATGGGAAGACCATAGTGAACCAGTTCATCATAACCAATTTATTGCACTTCGTGGTGAAAATGATCAAAATATTGAAGGCTACCAATATGATAATGATTTTAAATTTAAAGATATAATGAATGGAAATCATATTAATTTATATCAAGATGATTATGAAATATTAAAAACATATAATTCATTAGATGAATTTGTTTTATATGTAGATTTAGATAATATAGAATATAAAGTCGAACCTAATGATTCCTTTATTGATTTCTTAAAAGAAAAATATAATGGTATTTATGAAAGTGAATGGATTTCATTTGGTATAATACTTGAAACTACATCTCCACAAAAAGAAAAAATAAGATGTTATTTATCTTGTGATTTTATGAATACAAATTTAGTAAAATCATTATGTATGGATTTTAGTAAGGTTCAAGCATATATTAATAAATATTTAGCAGTTGAAGATATAATTCCAACATTTAGTAGTACTACATCATATTATAGGTTATCATTTAGTGATTATGATAACAATAATAAGGCATTAAAGGTAACTATTAATGCAATGGGTGGAACAGAAAAGAATAAAAATGATTACATAGATTTATTATTGAATAATGAATTTACAGCTAAAAATGAATTCTATAGTGGAACAGTAGCTTATTACGAAAAAAGAATTAATGATAATTATAAATTACAAATTGATCCAATTTATAATTCAAAGGGTGAAGTTGAACCTTTCGTAGCAATAGTTGTAGAATTAAAAGAAGATAAGCTTGCGGAATTAACTATAAGTGAATATATTGAAAAATATTTTGATGGTTATAATTTTACAATTCCAGAAAATAAAGCAACAAATTATAAAATTCAACCTAATCCAACACCAGCAACAATTATGATTGATGGTGCAACATTAGAAACATATCAAAATTATGTAAAATTATTTAAGGATTATGGATTTACAGTATATGAACTTGGTGAAAATGTATATGCATTCCAATATATTGATCATGTATTATGTATGATACAAACTCAATATACACAAATAGTTTTAACAAAAACACCAATAGTATTCTCATTTGTTGGAACAATGAATAATTGGGATGAAAAGAATACAGATTATGAATTTGAAACTGCAACAACTGAATATATTGGTTTGAATGAAAGCTTTTTAATCTTCACATATGATATAACATTTAAAGAAAATGATTCATTTAAAGTAGTAATTAATCATGATTGGGCAAAAGGTGAATTTAGCTATGACCAATTAAGTACAGAACCAGAAGAACATGGTGGTAAGATTGATGAAACACCTTATTATTCATATTTTGAAAGTGAAGGAGAATATCATAATATAAAAGTATTACATGCAGGCACATATAGAGTTAAATTATATACAATGATGGGTCCAGGTGATTATGATTATCAAGGCGTTTTTGCAGTTAGAATTAGACTGGTATTATTAGAAGATTAAATAATAGATTGTTAATATCAAAAAATAAAATTCAAATGGGAGATTAATTGTCTTTTATTTGAATTTTATTTTATATATAATTATTATAGATTTGCTAAAAATTTCTTAGAAAAATATAATGATATTGCGTTGTTAGCTGATTTAATGGGTCATGATAATATAGAAACAACAAGGATTTATTTATGAAGAACATCAACCGAGAAACAAGCAATAGTAGATAAAATAATTGACTGGTGATTTATATATTGACAATCTAAAGTATAGAAATGCGATTGCATGTAAAATAAGACCTGAAAATGTTGTTTTTTGACCAAAAACGTGAACAGGATAAGAGTGGGCGTCAATTTGACGGCACCCACTCATAGTTCCGAGAAATGGGATACCCATGTTTTAGTTTTATTTTGAAGATATATTAACCATAAAGTAGAAATAGTCTTTTTTAACTACAAGTTCGTATTCTGAACCCTCAGGTCCACCAAATAGTCAAAAACCGAACCCATAAAATTATAGGTTAGGTTAAAAATATAATAATTAAAAAGGCTTTGTTAGATTTTCTAACCTTGGAGTAAGTGGGTTCTTGCCGCATGATAAGCCAGAAGGAGATATCATATTATATGTATCTCCTTTTTTGTTTGCTGCAATTTTATATTGGGGTTGGTTTTCCTACGGTAAAGGCGTACTGTTAGAAACCGATTCTAGTAATTGCGATTATCTTTTGAGTGTTGACAAAATCACGATAATTGACTATAATCAAATTGTAATTGAGAATAGTCAGAGGTGATAATATGACATATATCAATAGAGCGATTGAGGAAGTATTGAAAAATAGATTTGAAACAGCTAAGTCTGTTGCAATAACCGGTGCGAGACAGGTTGGTAAAACAACTATGACAAAGCATATATATTCTGATATAAGAAGAATTAATTTAAAAAACGTTGTTTTATATAATAATGCTAAAGAAGATCCTCAAGGTTTCTTAGAAAATTTTGAAAGACCTTTATTTATAGATGAGGTTCAAAAGGTTCCTGAATTAATTGAGGCAGCTAAAACAATACTTGA
>JAFSWG010000058.1 GCA_017444645.1 Acholeplasmatales bacterium
CTTATTCATATGCTCAGCATCACCTAATTCTTGGTGAATACATTCAATTGCCTTAATATCACCCTTGAATGCAGCTAAATTTTCCTTTGTATATGCAATATATACATTTGGATAAGTCTTATGAGCTTGAGATGATGTCATATAGAACTTAGCAGGATTCTTTCTATCATTTGATGAGAATTCGATATCCTAAACACCAAGACCAATATACATACCATCCTTATGCTTAATATCATAAGTCTTACCATCAATCTTAACTTTACCTTCACCACCAATATTGATGAAGCCCATTTCTCTACGCTCTAAGAAATACTTAGCACGCATTTCACTAGAACCTTCAAGCTTTAATGTCATATTAACTGGCATAATACCACCAGCAATAATTCTATCTTGATGAGAATATGTAAGTAAAATATCATCTGGTTCAAATACTTTTTCAATTAAATAATGATGTCTTAATAATTCAGTATCATATTTCTTTGAATCATCTGGATGATTAGCGTATCTTACATCTAATTTCATTTTTGTTTCTCCTTTAACAATTTGCTAATTTATTAGTTATAAAATCATATGAGAATTTCATATCTTCTGGCTTAGAACCTTCAAATACTAAATAAGCATTAGGACATTTTGCCTTTATAATTGGTAACATATAATCAAAATTCATTATACCCTTACCAATACAACATTGCTTGATATTACCATCCTCTACAATAAAATCTTTGATATGGAAAATTACAATTTTATCCTTGAATAATTCAAGACATTCATCAAAGATTTTAGTATGATTCATATAATTATCATTAGATAAATAATTGTAAATGTCTACTGTATAATAAACTGTATCAGAATTAATTTCATCAACTAATCTTTTTAGTTTTTTAGGTTCCCACATACAGTGACCAAATGCACCCTCTAATGCAATTTTTGCATTATATTCTTCAGCACTATTTGCTAAATCTTTAAATATTCTTTTTACTTCTTGGAAAGCTTCTTCAGTACGATTAAGTGGATTATATGTCCATTTATCATCATTAAAAGAACCTGTTTCACTTCCTACATAACCAGCATGGAAATCATTCATAAATTTTAAGTGCTCTCTAAATTTTTCAGTTAAAGATACAACTTTATTTTTATCCGAATGAACAGGATTAAAATATGCTCCAAGCATAAAAATATCTAAGCCTTCAGCTTTAAAATCATTATAAAAGCCAATTGCTTTTTCTTTAGATAATGTACCAGCAAGACCTGATTCACCCTCAATAGCCTTATTTAATACTAATTGGACACCATCAAAGCCAACTTCTCTTGCTTTTTTTGCTAAAGTTTTGGCATCTGATTTTCCAAAATCATGAACTCTTACTCCGATTTTCATAATAATACCTCAATTCGGGATATTTTACGCTCTTAAAGTGCCACAAAAAAGTGGCACTTTTTTTGAGCTAATTAGTTAAAATTAACGTTGTACACGTCCGTTAGCATTACCACCAGCTAAAGATTCAACTTCCTTAACAGATACTAAGTTGTAATCTCCGTTGATTGTATGCTTTAATGCAGATGCAGCAACAGCGAACTCTAAAGCTTCACCTTGAGTAGCCTTAGTCATTAAACCATAAACTAGACCACCAGAGAATGAATCTCCACCACCAACACGGTCAATAATAGGGTTGATGTCATATCTCTTAGATTCATAGAATTCTTCACCATCATAGATTAATGCTTTCCAACCATTATGAGTAGCTGAGAAAGATTCTCTTAATGTAGAAACAACATACTTGAATCCGAATTCTTTAGCCATTTGTTGGAAAATCTTGTGGTAACCAGCAGCACCAGTTTCACCAGCTTCAACGTTTGCATCTGGTTTGAAGCCTAAGCATAATTCAGCATCTTCTTCGTTACCAATACATACGTCAACATACTTCATTAATGGCTTCATAACAGAAATAGCCTTTTCAGAAGTCCATAATTTCTTACGGAAGTTTAAGTCACAAGAAACAACTACACCATACTTCTTAGCAGCAATTAAAGCTTGCTCTAAGCACTTAGCTGAAGCATCAGAAATAGCAGGTGTAATTCCTGACCAGTGGAACCAACCAGCATCCTTCATAATTGCATCGAAATCGAAATCTTCTGGTTTAGCTTCTGCGATAGCTGAATGAGCACGGTCATAAACTACTACAGATGCTCTCATTGAAGCACCAGTTTCAGAATAGTAAATACCTACTCTATCTCCACCACGTGCAACATACTTTGTATCAACACCATATCTTCTTAATGAGTTGATAGCAGCTTGTCCAATTGGATTATCAGGTAATTTAGATACGAAGTAAGCATCTAAACCATAGTTAGCACATGAAACAGCAACGTTTGCTTCACCACCACCGAAGATAATATCGAATTGGTTAGCTTGTACAAAACGAGTGTTTGCAGGTGTAGAAAGACGAAGCATAATTTCGCCCATTGTTACAACTTTTTTTGAATTAAACTTTAAATTTTTCATTTTTGTCTCCTCTTATTTTTTGTTTAATTATTTTTCAATTTTAATTTTAACAACTAACTTTTCAGTAATGTTGTTGTCTGCCTTACATTTAGCAAGGTGAGCATCCTCAGTATATACTAATGCAAATCCTTCTTCTAATGTGAAGAAAACAGCACCCTTTGGATCATAATTGTATTTTGTAACATCCTTTTCAGCATTGTAAGGAGTAGTTACCTTTAAATCAGGGTTAGTAATATGTGTATAACCAATAATTTCTTTACCCTTTAATACTACTTGAATATCAATATAGTTTTCATGATTTTCAAAGAAGCATTCTTCTAATGGTCTTGCTACATATGTGTCTCTATTAGCATATACGTTAGTACCATCAACAATTGTCTTTCCTTTAGGTAAAGCTAATAAGCCTTCCATACCTAAAGATTCCATCCAATTGATTGCAGTATCGATATTTTTAGCGATACCTTTATAGCGATATAAATCGACTAATTTTCCAACTATCATATTAATTTTTTCCTCTTTCTCTTATCTAACTACTTCAGCTGTTCCATTTGCAGCCATAAATGTTTCAATATCTTCACATGAGAATGTAGAAGCATCACCATAAATAGTATGCTTTAATACTGATGTAGATAGACCATATCTAACTGCATAGGCAGGATCATTATAGTTCTTTAATAAACCATGAATTACTCCTGAGGCAAAGGCATCGCCTCCACCTATTCTATCATAGATGTTGAAACGGATTGGATCAGTTAATTCCCAAGTTAAATTATCACCTTTAAGCTTGAAATAATATCCAGCTAGTGAATTATCAGTTGCAGTATATACAACACGATCTGTACCAAAAATATAATGTAAATTATACTTTCTAATCATCTTAGGGAATACATTTCTTCTCTTTTCAGATAATGTAGTACCAGTGAAATCATCATCAAGAGGAATTTCTAGGATTGTATTTGCATCATAGAAGCTAGCAAATACAATGTCTACATAATTCATAAATTCTTTATAAACTGGTCTTGCTTCTTCAACAGTCCAAAGTCTTGAACGATAATTGAAGTCAAAGCTTACAGGAACATTATGCTTTTTAGCTTCCTTAACAGCTCTTAAAGCAACCTTTCTAACTCTTTCGCCAAGAGCTAGTGTAATACCAGATAAATGGAACCATGTAGCATCTGTAAAAATTTCATCCCAATCAAATTCATCTTCTTGAATTCTTGTGATGGCAGAGTGCTTACGATTATAAATAACCTTAGATGGACGTCCACCAAAACCAGTTTCAAGGAAATAAATACCAATTGTAGTTGATCCTCTTACGACATATTTAGTATCTACATTATTAGATAATAAGTGCGTAATTGCACCATCACCTAATTGATTTGGTGGAAGCTTAGACATAAAATATGTTTTATGTCCCATGTGAGCTAGTGCGACAGCAACATTTGCTTCACCACCACCATAATTAACTACAAACTCATGAGTTTGGTTAATTGTAGCATAATCTGGAGTAGATAATCTTAACATTATTTCTCCAAATGTTATAATTTTTTCTTGCATAAAAGACCTCCTAACGGGGTTTTATTATCTTTAATTAATATAATTAATGTCTATATCTTACTTAGCAGCCTTTGCAGCATTGTATTCTGCAATAAACTTCTTTGCAGTTTCAGTAACTAAAGCGAAGTCACCCTTCTTAGCACCTGCAGTTAAGCTTGAACCAGCTGATACAGCAACTACACCAGCCTTAACCCAATCTTTAATGTTGTCAATATCAACACCACCAGATGGCATTAAGTTAGCATAAGGAAGTGGTCCCTTAACGTCTTTAACAAATCTAGGTCCTAAAATATCACCAGGGAAAACCTTAATTACATCGCTACCATATTCCATAGCTGTAACAATTTCTTTAATAGTTTGAGTTCCTGGTACATAAGGAATTTGATATCTATTAGCTAATTTTGCTACATTCTCATTAAATGATGGAGCAACGATAAATTTAGCTCCTGCTTCAATTGCACCCTTACAAGTTTCAGGGTCTAAAACTGAACCAGCTCCGATAACTACCTCTTTGTTACCAGCATATTTTTCAACAAGTGCTTCAATAATAGCACGAGCTCCTGGTACAGTATAAGTTAATTCAATACAAGTAACGCCACCAGCAATACAAGCATCAGCAATTTTGATTGCTTCTTCTTTGCTGTTTCCTCTAACTACGGCTACAACACCGATCTTAGAGATTTGATTTAAAATATCAAACTTTTTCATTTTAATTACCTCTTTCTTCTCTTGGAATTTTTTAGAAAATTCTCCATATACTATTATAATTAGAAATAGCAAGTTTGTCAATCGAATGGGAATTTAATTAATAATATTTAAAATATATTATTAGGTGTAAAAAATATATTGTCTAATTATATATAATAAAGTATAATAATTCAGGTGATTTTTATGATTCCAGTAATAATTATTACAGTTTTATCTGTAATCTTAATGATTGTTGCTATTCTAAAATTTCCAACCTTAAGAATAAAAGGATTTCAAACTGATACATTTTTTATACCAATTTTAATTGGTGCTATTATATTACTTGTATTCCCATTATTTGATAAGAGTGAGTTTTTCAATATCCTAACATCAAATTCCAGTCTTAACCCACTTAAAATATTAATATTATTTATATGTGTATCATTAATGTCAATTGCACTTGATGAAGCTGGATTTTTCAATTATATAGCTTATAAATTTATCGTTAAATTTAAATCAAGCCAAATAAAATTATTTATCGCTCTATATGCACTTATATCTATATTAACAATATTTACTTCAAACGATATTGTAATATTAACATTTACTCCTTTTATATTGTATTTTTCTAAAAGAGGTAACATAAATCCTATTCCTTATTTGATAATGGAGTTTGTAGCAGCGAATACATATTCAATGATTTTATCAATTGGTAATCCTACTAATATTTATTTATCATCTGTATTTAATATCACATTCTTAGATTATTTTATACATATGATTTTACCTGGATTATTAATTGGACTATTTTCTTTTATTACTTTATTGATAATGTTTTATAAAAAGCTTAAAGAACCAATCCAAGTTTTTGAAGTATCTGATATCAAATTAAAAAATAAATTATTATGCATTGTATCATTACTTCATTTATCTTTAACTACAATATTACTTGCTATCAGCAATTATATTAATTTAGAGATGTGGATTATATGCTTGGCATTTGCAACATCACTTCTAACATTCTTAATAATATACTCAATTATTAAAAAGAATTCATTCTATGTCTTAGGCTCAGTAAGAAGAGTACCATATAGCTTAATTCCATTTATATTATCAATGTTTACATTAATAATGGCATTAGATTCATATGGAATATTTGAAAACATTAGAAATTTAATTGATAATATTTCTAATGAAAAAATAAAAGCTATTGTTTATTTAATCTCTTCTGATATCAGTTGTAACATTGTTAATAACATTCCTATGACTCTAGCATATGGTTCAATATTAAATGGCACAACTAATATGTCATATGTCTATGCTACAATAATTGGATCAAATATAGGTGCCATGCTAACACCAATAGGTGCACTTGCAGGAATTATGTGGATTAGAATATTAAAGCATAATGATATTAAATATTCATTCTTTGATTTTATGAAAAATGGTTTTATATTAACTATTGTTTCATTATTAGCCGCATCAATTACATTACTCATAATATAAGTATAAAAGGAACTTCTCAAAATGAAGTTCCTTTTTATTATCTAATTATTCTGGATCTTTAGTTTTAATAAAAATTATTGGAAAAATAAACATGAATGCTACTAATGGAAATAAAATACCATAAGCTTCAAAGAAATTATTTTTTCTTTTTATAATAACATCTTCATGATTTTTTATTATCTTTGTACCATTTTTATCATAATACCAATTATTACAATCACTACATACATAATATTCTTTATTACCTTCAACATTGGCATTTGCAGTTGTGGCTTCTACTTTTGTTAATTTATGAGATAATGTTTTAATATCTTGTACATCTACTGTTATAGAATTACCATTGTATGTAGCTGTATATGAAGTTATCCCCTTAACATCACATGTTGGTTTTGTTTTAACAGTACTCGTTACAACCGCATCATATTCAATAAAATGATTTGAATCATTACTACAAACATATTTAGCTTTAGCACTTTTGTAATCAGAATCCCATACAAATTCTTTAAACTTATAATTATGACCTAAAGGACTTATATCTTCTACCTCTTTTGATCCAACACTATTTTTATATTTTGCAGTATATGTAGTAATACCAAATTTATCACAAGTTGGTTTTTTTGTTACACTGCTTGTCACAATTAAATCTTCATATATCACATGATTAGCATCATGTACACAAGATAATTTAGCTTTAGCTGTTTTTCCATCATCAGAAAATACAATTCCTGTCAATTGGTATTCATGAACAAGAGAATCAATAATGACATCATTAAATGATTCATGGCCATCATAAGATGCTTTAAATCTAATCAAGCCATCTTCTATACAGGTAGCTTTTTTTATTATTTCATTAGTTATCACTGAATCATAGAAAATAATATGATTATTATCATTATTACAAATATATTTAGCTTTAGCACTCATTCCGTCTTCAGCCCATATAAATGAATCAAATTTATAATCATGATTCTTTGCATCTAATATTTGTTCAGTTTGTCCAACATATTCTTTTCCTTCATATGTTAGCTTTGCAGTATAAATAATTTTACCATTTTCTGTACATGTAGAAGAATGTTCTTCTTTAGTAATATTAGTAGTTTCAATAGTCATATTATGATTAACATCTATATCACATTCAAAATAAGCACTCGCTTTTGTATATCCATCCCAAGTCCAAATTGGTTCTTTCCATGGATGGCCTAAAGGATCAATTTCATCAACTATTTCACCTGTATAATTAATTCCTTTATAAATAATAGTTGCAGAATAAGTTATTGATCCAGGATTAATACAATCAGGTTCTACTTTAAAAGAATCAATCTTTATACTATCTACTTCTACATAGTGTTCACATCTTTTGCATGTTATTTTAGCTCTAGCGCTTGTTCTATCTTCATTCCATGTCCACAACATATGTTCAAAATCAAGTTCATGACCTAATGGTTCAATATCTTCAACATCATTAGATGATTCATGCCCATCATAAGATGCAATATATGTTCTAATTCCTTTTTCAGTACATGTGGCAGGTGTTTTTTCAACAAATGAAATATCAGCATCATATTCTTCAATATGTGTTTCATCATTTTGACAAATATATATAGCTTTGGCACTAGTTCCTGATTCAGACCATTCAAATCTATCAAATACATAATCATGTTCATGGTATTCATTAAATAATCTATTATGGTTTGATGGTGCTATAGAACACTCTGAATTATTAATATTGACATTATTTATAAATAAAGTAAAAAAATATGTAATTGTAAATATCGATAAAACAAATTTAAAAAATCTCACAAGTAGCACCTCCTTGATATCAATTTTAATTAGCAGATACTTAAATATATGTTAACATATTTTTCATAAAATAAAAAGAGCATCAAACTATGCTCTTATTTCTTCTTAAGAGAATTTCTGATTATATCAGTCATTGGGCCATAATTAAGACCAAATGATTGAATAGATGCTTTTATCATATCCTTTTGATTTACTTTAGATAAATCCAAAATATAACCATTTTTAGCTGCAAGCTCCATAATAAATATTCTTTGAGTTCTACCATTACCTTCTCTAAACGGATGTATTGCATTTAATTCTCCTAAATAGTAGGCAAGTCTTCTTGCCATATCATTTGGATTTAATAAGCTAAGATACGCTTCTTTTTGTAATTCAGTAAATAAATTATCTAATTGTTCAGGAATATATTGGAATAAGCAAAATGGATTCCCTTTAGAAATGTTAACTTTTCTAAATTCACCAGCCCATGTATATAAATCCTGAAATAGATGTTTATGTATTGCCTTAAGATGAGTTACGTCAAAATACCCCTTAATAGGCTCCTTCAAAATTTGAGCAGCACGAACAGCTGTAATCTGACGTTCCATATCTTTTAATTCTTCTTCATCAGTAATATTGAATTTGTTCTTTAAGACATTAGAATGAGGATAACAATAATAGTTATCATTTTCCCACTCATAATAGTTATCAAACTTTTGCATATAAGTCTACCTTTTCTTAAATTTTAAAAACAAAATCCTTTATTACTTTATAATATATTATTTTTTTGAAAATTTTTCAATAATCTTTTTGATTTCGTTATCAAATGTAGACTTACCAGTAAGACAATCTAATATTCTATTTTTATCTTCTTCAGTTAATGGCATGCCTTCCATTTTCATTGTTGCATCAACATTAGCTAATATACATTCTAATTCACTCATAAAATCCTCCAAATGTATACTACATTAAATATATAAATATTTATATATTTATTATAGCATTTTTTATAATCAATATCAATTCAAATAAGACTTAATTTAACATGTTTGATATATTATATTTATAATAATTTTTAAATGTGATAGATGGATATAAATTAATATATTTATCTATCGCATTTTTTGTTATTTTATGTTCAATAATATATTCTTTTAATTTTCTCTCTAAAGCCTTATCACTAACTTTAAAATTCTTTAAATCCTTTAATAAATCCAACAACTGTAATACATAACAATTATTATTATTGATTTTAATTTTACTATGTCTAACCTTAATCTTCACCCCCATTATTTCTATTTCTCTTACTATTGCACTAAAGTCATTAGTTATTATTTCATCAATTTCTTTTTCAACTTCAAACCCAAGATTCGATAATAATTTATTCTTTGTATAATATCCAAAAATTTTATTATTTCTTTCAATAAATCTATTTTCAATTATTTTTTCTACACTAGATTTATTTCCGTATGAATATACTCCATCAGTCATACGGTAAATGTATTCTGAGTCGGTTAGTTTTTTTAGTTTCTGTCTTAAATTGTCGTAACTCATATTAAGCTTTTTCAAATCCTTAAGGAGAATTGGATCTCCTTCTTTATAATTAGCTTTAATGTATTTTAATAGCTGTTCCATAATATTCAAAACTTTCACAATTTGTAATATTAAATATTACTTTCTGTTATTATTATAAAATAAAAATATCATAAATGCA
>JAFSWG010000059.1 GCA_017444645.1 Acholeplasmatales bacterium
AATTGTGCTAAATCATGAACGTTTAACCATACGGTTTCTTCATTTGGTGATACATTTACATCTAAACTAAAATCTCCATCCTCAAATTTTATCAATTCATACTTTTTTTCTTGATTATTCATAGAATTTACTCCTTTTATTTTTTAATATCATTTCTTTATTTAAATTTTTAAGTTTAATCATTACAAATTTACCTTTACCAATGCCATTAAAAGATGTACCTATTGCATAAACAATATCATCAATGATAATGAATCTATCATGATCATTATCATCTATAGTTATTTTAATGTTATTAGGAATTTTTTCTTTTTTTAAATAAGAATTAGAAGAAGTAATTATTTCAATATTTACTTTTACATCTAATAACATAGATAATAAGAATTTATCAGCATAATAATCTATAATTATTAATTCATTTTTAGCTAAAAAGAATAATTTTCTTAAAAATGTATATGGCTCTAATATCTCTCCTTCATATATTATAGATTCAGAAGAATATAAACTTTCTTCTAAATTGCTTAATCTTTCTTCTATAGTTCTATATTTATTTTCTAATGAAATAATATTAGAAGTGCAATTTAAACACCTTTCTTCGTTTATTACATGACCTTTTAATAAATATTGTTTTAAAATTGAATTAGCCCAACGCCTAAATAATATTCCTCGTTTTGATTTTACTCTATAACCTACAGCTAATATAACATCTAAATTATAAATATTTACCATTTTATCCGAAAAAGGAAAGTGCGTTTTACGCACATTGCATTTGGGTTCAAGTTCAAATTCGTCAAATATATTATTTATATGTCTTGTTATTCTTGATCTATCTACATCAAATAATAGAGCCATATCATTTTGTGTTAACCATACAGTATCTTCATCTGGTGATACATTGACATCTAAACTAAAATCTCCATCTTCGAATTTTATCAATTCATACTTTTTTTCTTGATTATTCATATTGTTTTCCTCCAATTTGTATCAAAAAATAAAGCCTTACTGCATTCTAGCAATAAGGCTTAAAATTTTTCTATTAAGTTGTAATTTTAATTTCATAATATATTTCATTTTTACAACTTCTTTCTATGCATTGATTATATCATATTTATATGAGCAATATAAATAATTTATTATAAAAATGAATATTACATTTGAAAATGTTACATTTAAATATATTGAAAGAAAGATTTTAGATAATGCATCATTCTCAATTACTGAAAATGATAAAGTAGGAGTAGTTGGAGTTAATGGTACAGGTAAAACTACAATACTAAAATTAATGCTAGGTATAGAAAATCCTAAATCAGGTAAGATAATTAAATCTGGTGGTATAAGAATAAATTATTTACCTCAAGATCCTAAATTTGATTTAAATACATCATTAATAGATATAATAATGAATGACTCAACAGCTGATAATCCTATATTAGATTATGAAGCTAAATCTATATTATCTAAAATGGGATTTGATGATTCAAGTATTACAACTAAAAATTTTTCTGGAGGACAATTAAAAAGAGTTGCTTTGGCCAAGGTATTAGTAACTCCATGTGATTTTTTAGTATTAGATGAACCAACAAACCATTTAGATAACGAGCTTATTACATGGCTAGAGAAATATTTAATCAAATTTAAAAAGGGTATTTTTATGGTTACTCATGATAGATATTTTTTACAAAGAGTATGTAATAAGATGCTAGAATTAGATTTTGGTAAAACATATTTATATGAAGCTAATTATGATAAATTCTTGGAATTAAAGGCTGAAAGACTTGCTCTTGAGAAGGTAGCTGAAAAGAAATTAAAATCAATTTTAAAATCAGAAGCTGAATGGATGAGTCGTGGTGTAGAAGCTAGAAGAACTAAAAGTAAGAGTAGAATTGAAAGATTTAATGAATTAAGCAAGATAGAATTCAATGAAGAAAAAACAATGGAATTCACTTCAATTTCATCAAGACTTGGTAAGAAATTAATATCATTAAAGAATATTTCTAAAGCATATGGAGATAAATTATTATTTGATAATTTTTCATTTGATTTAAATAGAGATGATATTATCGGAGTAGTAGGAGATAATGGAGCAGGTAAAACTACATTATTTAAAATACTAATGGATGAAGTAAAACCTGATAGTGGTGAAGTAATTAAAGGTGAAACATTAAAAATAGGATATTTCAGTCAACATTTAGAGCTTATTGATCCTGAAATAAGAGTAATTGATTATATTAAAGACTATAAATCGAATATTGAGACATTAGATGGTACTATTAGCGCCTCTGATTTACTTGAAAGATTCTTATTTGATTCTAATTTACAATATAGCAAGGTAAAAATGTTATCTGGTGGAGAAAAAAGAAGATTACAGCTTGTTAAGGTATTAATATCTAATCCTAATATGTTATTATTTGATGAGCCTACAAATGATTTAGATATTTATACATTAGAATTATTAGAGGATTATTTATTATCATTTAAAGGTCCAATTATGGTTGTATCTCATGATAGATATTTCTTGGATAAAATCTGTAATAAGTTATTATGTTTTGAAGGAAATAAAATAGTTGAATCTTTAAAATCATTTTCTAAATATTTAGAAGAAGATAATAATGTAGTAAGTGAAAAACCAAAGGTGGATAATACAAGAAAAAGAAATAGATTACCATCAGCTATTAAGCAAGAATATCAAAATGTTGAAAATAGAATTTCTGAAGTGGAAAATAGATTAGGATTTTTAAAAGAAGAGATAAAGAATCCTAAATATGATTATACTAAGCTAATGGATATTCAAAAAGAAATCGATGAATTAGAAATAGAATATGATAAATTAATGGAAAGATATTTTGAACTAATTGAAATAAAGTCAAATTATGATGAATAGTTACTATGTTGACAAACAAATATCCTTTTGGTATAATATGGCGTAATTTTTAAATAATATGTCACAAAGTGATATAAATAGGGGGGCGAAATTATGTCAAAGGTTGCAATACTTACTGATAGTAATAGTGGAATCACTCAAATGGAAGCAAAGGAATTAGGAATTAGGGTAATTCCTATGCCATTTAACATTGATGGACAAGAATATTTAGAAGATATTAATTTAACTCAAGCAGATTTTTATAAGATGCTTGAAGGAGGAGCAAAGGTTTCAACAAGTCAACCATCAATTGGATATGTTAATTCAATATGGGATGAATTATTAACTGAATATGATCAAGTAGTATATATTCCTATGTCATCTGGTTTATCTAAATCATGTGAAAGCGCAACAATTTCTGCAAAAAGAGATTACGAAGGTAAAGTATTTGTTGTAGATAATCAAAGAATATCTGTTACACAAAGACAATCTGTTTTAGACGCTATGCAACTTGCAGAAAAAGGATATAATGGACAAGAAATTCATGATAAATTAATTGAAGTAAAATTTGATTCTGATATATTTATTATGGTAGATACACTAGATTATTTAAAGAAGGGTGGAAGAATTACACCTGCCGCAGCCGCACTTGGTGGTATGTTAAAATTAAAACCTATCTTATTAATCAAGGGTGAAAAGCTTGACAAATTTAGAATGAGAAATAGAAGCGTAGATAACGCAAAAGAAATCATGTTAAATGCATGTATTGAAAAAATAAATGGTTATCTTAAAGATAAAGATGGAAGAACTGATAATATTCATTTAGAAGTATCTTATTCTGGTGTAGATACGACTGAAGCAAAGAAGTTTGTTGAAATGATTAAAGAAAAATTCCCAGGACAAGAAGTTGTATGTGAACCTTTATCATTATCAGTATCATGTCATATAGGACCAGGTGCCTTAGCAATGGCTATTTCTAAAGCACTTCCTGATGAATGGGTAAAATAAAAACGGATTCAGTCCGTTTTTTATTTTTATATTAAAGAAAATGTAGTATAATTAACCTATATGTATATACAAATTAAGGTGGCTTTTTATGAGAAGAACTAAAATTCATCCATATTTATATATAATATTTACTTTTGTTATGGTAATTGTAGTTGGAACAATTTTTCTTCTTATGCCTTTCGCGTATAGCGAGGAGTATAGAAATAGTGTTTCAGGTGGAGATTATTTTACCAATGCATTCTTTATGGCATCATCTGCGGTTTGTGTAACTGGTTTATCTACAATGCCGATGGGCGTATGCGCTGATATGACACTGTTTGGTAAGATAATAATGATTATCCTTATGGAAATTGGAGGATTATCAATAATTACTATCGCAGTTTTCTTCTTCACAATTATAGGTGCAAAAATAGGTATTTCAAATAGATTTTTATTAAGAGAATCATTAAATCAAAATTCTGTTAAAGGAATTACTAATTTAGTTAAAAGTATTGTTATATTATCTTTAATTATTCAGGCGATAGGAATACTTGTTAACTGGTATCCGTTATATGAATATTCAGTCTATTTAGGCAACGGAACCGGAAGTGTATTAAAAGCACTTTTTATGTCGATATTCCACGCGGCAGCATCATTTAATAATGCCGGATTTGATATATTTAGTGCAGATAATATGGCTGTTTTCGCAACTAATACATATATGAATTATGGATTATCATTTGGATCAATGTTAACAATCAATATTTCAACAATGTTAATGATCATATCTGGTGGTATTGGTGTTGTAGTATTCCAAGATGTATTTAGAACAAAATTCCATTGGAAAAAAATGGCACTTCATACTAAGATAACATTAATAACTACAGCGTTGTTAATTGTACTTGGAGCTGGTCTATTAAAATTAACATGCAATGACATGAGCTGGCTTGAAGCTTTCTTTACATCAGTAACATGTAGAACAGCAGGATTTCAAACATATAAAATATCTGATTTACCTCCTGCAGCTGCGGTAGTATGTATGATATTAATGATGATAGGTGCTTCACCATGTTCTTGTGGTGGTGGAATTAAAACAACGACTTTTGCTATAATAATAATGGCAATATTCCATTATGCGACAGGAAAGAAAACAAAAGCCTTTCATAGAAGTATTTCAGATGCTCAAATATTTAAAGCATTTGTATTAGTTAACATAGCAATTATTTTTTGTATAGCTATTACAGGATTAGTAATGTTATTACAGCCAGAATATGATTTAGATTTAGCTTTATTTGAAGTTATCTCAGCATTTTCAACAACAGGATTATCTAGAGGTATAACAACAAGTCTTATTATTCCAAATAAAATAATATTATCATTATTAATGCTATTTGGTAGACTTGGACCTTTAACAGTAATTGGTGTTGTAAATAAGAATTGGATGTCATCATCTAATGAAGCTATTCAATATGTAGAAGAGAGTGTGATTATAGGATGAAAAAAACCTTTGTAGTAATAGGATTAGGAAGATTTGGAGCCAATGTTGCAAAAACATTAGCATCTATTAATAGTGATATTTTAGCGATTGATATTTTACCTGAAAGTGTAAAAGCAATATCTAAACAAGTACCACACTGTGTTATCGCGGATGGTACAAAAATGGAAGTATTAAGTGAACTAGGTGTTGGTTCAATTGATCATGCCGTAGTTGCTATTGGTAATAATTTGCAAGCAACAATTTTAACCTTAGTTAATTTAAAGAAATTAAATGTTAATAAGATTACAGTAAGAGCTGATGAAGAAGCACATAAAGAATTATTTTATTTACTTGGGGCAACTGAAGTAATTATCCCAGAAGAAGCATCAGCAATGTCTTTAGCTAATCAAATAAGCAGCGATTCTATTTTGGATTATTATGAGGTAGCTGGAGATTACGCAATGGTTAAGATTGCTGTAGGAAAGAATTTTGTTGCCAAATCATTGATTGAATTAGATATTCGTAATAATTTTGATGTAAACATTGTTGGTATAATTAAAGATCATGAATTCTATATCCCACATGGTACTGATAAAATTAGTCCTAATGATATAGTAGTAGTCGTAGGAAAAAAGCCTAATATTAGAAAATTTGATATATTCTTAAATAAACAATAATGAAATTATTAGTTTTATATAATAAAAACTCAAATAAGAAGATATCTAATAAAAAATTTGATTATCTAAAAAAAGAATTAGGCGAAATATATGATGAAATAGAAATACCTGATATTTCATCTGATAAAAAAACATCAGATTATGTAACGATTCCATGCGATACTATTTTAATAATAGGTGGTGATGGAACTATTCATGATGTTATATCTAATATGTTAAGAAATAACATTAACAGAAATTTATGCTTTATACCTACAGGAACATGTAATGATTATTCTAGAAATTTTGGATATAAATCATTTAAAAATTCAATTAAAATAATTAAAGAAAATAATATTGTTAAAAAAACTGTATATAAAATTAATGATTCATATTTTAATTATGGATTTGCATCTGGTGGAATCTCAATGATTTCATATGATGTAAAGGAAAAGGATAAAAGAAAAGCTGGAAAGCTTGCATATTATTTTAGAATATTAAAATATATATTTAAAACTCCAGCTAATTCAATGTATGAAATTAAATATGATGATAAAATAATTAAAGATAATTATTATTTAGTTTTAGCAGTTGATAGTAAATATTTAGGTGGATTTAAATTAAGAAAAAAATTAAGAAATAATTTTAGTCTTATTTTATTTAAAAAAAGAAAAAGATTAAAAGGTTGTATATCATTTACAAGCTTTATTCTTTTTGGAAGATTACCTAAGAAGGATAAAAGAATATTTACTGATAAATTTTATATTAAAACTGATGGAAATATAAATGTAGATGGAGAATTATTTGATTCAAAAGAATTAGAAGTATCTACATTAAATAATCATTTAAATATTATTTCAAAAATTAAGACAAAATAAAAAACCGTATCTCTGGTGGAGTGTTGAGAAACGGTTTTTTATTTTGCTTTGATATTATATAAAACATTAATAAATTCTTTAGGGTAGTCAGTTTTTATTAATATATTCATATACTTATCTTGGCAACAACGTGTAAGCTAATGCCTACATTCGACTATATTTTATTTTATTTTTTTTTGTTTGTCAACTAGTTAGAAATAACGATTTATCAATATATAAATATTGATTATAAAAATTAGAAGACAAAATCCAAAAATGAAAGATATTCATAAAAAATATTTAAAAAAAGTATTTGACAGCGTTTTCATCTCATGTTATATTAAAAATAGATAGAAGCAGTGTCAAAATGATAGATTGACTATCATAATATAGGATGTGATAAAAATGGGCTTAAAAGAAATGAAAAAGAACCTCATTATTGAAGCAGCTTTAGAGTTATTTTTAGAAAAATCAATTTCTGATATAACTATTAAAGATATAGCTACTAATATTGAGGTAGGAGAAGCAACAATTTATAGATATTTTGAAAATAAAGAAAATATCATATTACTTTGCGCTGAAAGATTAGAAAAGAAAGTATTTGATGAATATTTTGATTTATCTAAATATAAAACTGGATATGAAAAAATAGTTGAGTTCTATAATAATTATTTATATATTTTTAAGTCTCATCCTAATTATTATAGATTTATAAATGAATTTGACGCATTCATGTTATCTAAAAGCAATATTAATTTAGATGAATATGCATCTATAATTGATAAATTTAAAGATATATTCATGGATGCATATAATGAAGGAATAAGCGATAATACAATATCTAATATTGAAGATATTGAAATAACATATTATGCAACATCAAAGTCTTTATTAGAATTATGTAAAAAAGAAGCTACAGGAATAGATTTAATAAGACAAGATAAAATGATTAATAAGGAAAAATTAATAAAGAAGTTAATCGACATAACATTAAATGAATTTAAGAAGGAGGTATAGCTTATGAAAAGATTAACAAAAAAACAAATGTGGATTTTTGCAATCGGACAATTAGGTTGGTCATTACTTGGCGGAATTATTAGCGCCTGGTTAGTTGCTTTCTATTTGCCAACAAAGGATGCAAAAAATCCTGCTTATTTCTCAGGTACTGAAATACCATTTTACACACTTATTACACCTGGATTAATTATTGGTGGATTTTTAACTATTATTGGATTAATTACTGCGCTTTGTAGAATATGGGATGCAGTTTCAGATCCATTAATTGCGAATTTAAGTGATAATTCTAAAAACCCTAAGGGAAGAAGATTCCCATTTATGCGTTTTGCAGCAATTCCATTTGCTGTTATTACTGTTTTAGTATTTATGGCACCTACTTTATTTGGTGGTGGAACTGAACCTAATGGATGGAATGTTGCATGGGTTGCTATCATGTTAGTATTATTCTATACATTTATGACTATTTATTGTACACCATATAATGCATTAATTAGTGAATTTGGTAAAACACAAGAAGATAGAATGAATATATCTACATATATTTCTTTAACATATTTTGCTGGTACTCTACTTGCTTATACACCATTTGTATTCGCAGGATTCTTAAGAAGTGCTGTTGGATATTATTGGAGTTATGTAATTTGCTTCATTCCACTTGCTATCGCTGCTTGTGTATGTATGTTATTACCTACATTCTTAATTAAAGAAACTGATTTCGTTGATCCAAAGCCAGCTGGAACAAATGCTTTTAAATCTTTAGGAAAAACATTTAAAAATAAAGACTTTAGAGTATTTGCTGGTTCAGATGTTATGTATTGGGTTGGATTAACACTATTCCAAACAGGTTTACCATTCTTTGTAAAAGTATCTATGAATCTAGATGAATCAATGGTAATGGTATTTATGGGAGCTATGACAGTCTTATCTGCATGCTTCTATCCAGTAGTATCAAAATTAGTTCAAAAATTTGGAAAGAAGAAGCTTACAATTGCTGGTTTCTTAGGATTAGCATTTGCATATTTCATTACAGCAATGATTAATGTTATAACAGTAATTCCAGGTATGGTATATGGTATATTAATTGTAGTTATCGCATCATTCCCAATGGCATTATTAGGTATAATACCACAATCTATCGTTGCCGATGTTGCTGAAGCAGATTCAATTGAAACTGGTGAAAAGAGAGAAGGTATGTTCTTCGCAGCTCGTACATTCGCTATGAAGTTCGGTCAATCATTAGCAATGCTAGTATTTACATCTCTTGCAATATTAGGATCTAATGTTTCATACGAAGAATTAAAAAATTCAAATGATATTTCAGCTACAACTACAGGCTTAATGATTGTTGCATTCGTAGCTGTAACATTCTGTATTTTAGGCGCAGTAATATTATTCTTCTATAATGAAAAGAAAGTTATGAAGACAATAGCTAAAAAAGAAGATACAGCATTCTTAGCTGCAGTAGAGGGCGAAGATGAAGCTCTAGCTGATACTATTAATGCTGAAAATGAACAAGTAAAAGAAGAAACAGAAAAACAAGAACAAGAATAAGGGGTGATTTAATGATTAAATTAACCTATGTAATCAATGATGAAAAAATAACAATAGGTGAATCAGATAATAATATTGTTATTGAAACAAAAAAAGTTGGTAATAGAACAACTGTTACATTGAAAGCCCTAAATGATTTAATGCTATATAAGGCAGAAAAATTATTAGATATAAAATTCGCTAATAACTCTAAATTCTTTTTAAATGGATATCAATCATGGACTGATACTAAAGAAGCATATATAGAGGAAAAAGAAAGGATTGCAAGAAGAGCTAAAAGATTCTTTAAAAACTTTCATAAAAATGATACTTTTGAAAAAACTAGAGATCCAATTTTAAATAGATTTGCATTTGATAGATATGGAGATGTTTTATTCTATGAATATGACAAAAAGAAGCTTCATGGATATGATGTATTCTATATAAAAGGAGAAAAAGAATACTTTAGTTTTAGTTATAACTTCCATAATGCATTTTTAGTATATGAAGTATTTAGAGATACAAAACAAATTAATTTAGTCTCTGGTATTAAAAAATTTCCAATGAAAAAAGGCGAAGAATTTGTATTATTTGATTATGCATTATATGAAAGCTATAATGAAGGATTAAATAGTTACTACGAGCTTTTTAAAGAGAAAAAAGGCGAAAAGATATTTGGATATACATCTTGGTATAATTATTATCAAGCAATTAATGAAGAGATTATATTAAGAGACTTAGAAGGATTAGATAAAAGATTTAATCTATTCCAAATAGATGATGGATACGAAACATATGTTGGAGATTGGCTAGATATTGATAAGCTTAAATTTCCAAATGGTTTTGAATCAATTGTAAAAAAGATACATGATAAAGGATACAAAGCTGGTATCTGGCTTGCTCCATTTGTCGCAGAAGAAAAATCTAAATTATTTAAAGAACATATTGAATATTTCAAAAGAGATAGTAAGAATAATTTAGTTAAATGCGGTGGAAACTGGAGTGGATTCTATTTACTTGATATCGATAATAAAGATGCAATGGCTTATGTTAAAAAATGCTTAGAATATTATATGGATTTAGGATTTGATTTCTTTAAATTAGATTTCTTATATTCTGTATCACTTCCAAGATATTATGATAAAACAAAGGCTATGGCTACAGAACAAGCATATAAATTAATAAGAGAAGTATTAAAAGATAAATTAATATTAGGTTGTGGAGCAATTCCTACAACATCAGCTCTTTATTTTGATTATCTAAGAGTAGGACCAGATGTATCATTATTATTTGATGATTTATGGTTTATGTCGATGACTCATAGAGAAAGAATCTCTACTAAGACAACTATTCAAAATACTATTTATAGAAGTATATTTAATAATCATTTATTCTTAAATGACCCTGATGTTTTCTTATTAAGAGATAATAATATTAAATTAAGTAAGAAACAAAAAGAATCATTATTAATGATAAATTCATTATTTGGAAGTGTATTAATGACTTCAGATAATATTGGAGATTACAATGAGGAAGCTAAAAAACAATTAGCTTACGCATTTGAATTATTCTATAATGCAAAAGATGTTAAATATGAAAGAGATAATGAATATATTTATATTGAATATACTTTAAATGATAAGCAAGAGAAGTTTAAATATAATACTAAAAAAGGAGAAATAGTACATGTCTGATAAATCAAGTATTATTTTTGGTAACCAAATAGATAATAAAACTATTAAGGCTGCAAATAAATCAAAAAATAAATACATTAAAAAATATGGTGATGATTCAAATGCTGATTATAAATTATCATTTGAGCCTATTCCTTCTTTAGAATTTATAGGCACTAATAAAATTGTATTCGGTGCCAAAAACATGGAATTTCCTGAAAAATCTTTAATCGTTGGAAATATCAGAATGGGATTTGGTCATTATAGAATATCTATTGCTATGGCATCATGTGCTAAAGCATTAGGTTATAATCCATATTGGTTAGATTTAGCATCATTCGATTCTACTGGTTCTAAAATGATTAGACATCAAAATGAATTATATTCTAAAGCATCTAGAATATCTCAAAAATCTAAATTATTTAATCATTTTATATGGGAACCATTAAACTGTGAAGGATTCAAAAAAATAACTTATAACGCTAAAGATCAAAAAAATAGTGAATTATTAGTTCCTATATTTAAATATATTCCAAAGGATATTCCATATATCGCAACACATGTATGGCCAAGCCAAGGTGCAGTACATGCAGGATTAACTAATGTTGTTAATGCCATTCCTGATAACTGGCCAATGGGATTACATTTATCTGAGGGTGCAATCCATGCAGTACAAACAGAATATGCATATTTAGGATATAAAATGTTAAATGGATTTGATAAAAAGCCATTAAAAGGTATTCCTGATAAAGATTTAAAAATGATTGGCTGCTTTATTGATCATGAATTATTATGTAATTTAGAAGAAGATAATAAATTAAGATTAGATAGAATTAACAATGATAAGCCAATTAGAATTTTAATGACTGTTGGTGGTGCCGGTGCTGGATATAAGCAATTTAAAGAAATGGTTGCTCATTTATTACCATATGTAGAACAAAAGAAGGTTACATTATTCATTAACTTTGGTGACCATGATACAGTATATAAGAAATTAATTGCTGATATTAATGGAATTAACGCAACAACATATTTCAATAAATATAGTGAATTAAAAGCATTTAACGAGTCAATTAGAAATAAAGATGTATATGGAATTTATGCTGTTTGTAATTCAAATATCTTTGAAGCAGTATATTCAACTAACTTGTTAATGCCAAATACTGATATTCTAATTACTAAACCAAGTGAATTAGCATATTATCCAATTCCTAAGGTATTTATGCGTCATATTGGTGGTCATGAGGTTTATGGTGCAATCCATTCTAGAGAATATGGTGATGGTACATTTGAGTGTCCAACTAAGAAAACAATGAATGAAATGCTTGATAGATTATTATCTGATAAAGAAATATTAGCTCATATGGTAAATCGTATTGGTGTTCTTAAAAAAGAAGGCTTTTACGATGGTGGATATAACGCTGTTAAATTAGCAACAAAAGAAAGTGATAGATAATGAATTCAGAAGAAGCAATTATATTTAAAGAGAGTGCTGATAAGATATTTCAAGCTCCAGCAAGAATTAATTTAATAGGTGAGCATATAGATTATAATGGCGGACTAGTTTTACCTGCCTGTGTAAGCCTTTATTTAACTGCGTATGTTAAATATAGAGATGATAATGTAATTAGATTTATGTCTAAAGGCTTTGAAGGAGAAATTAAAACAACATTAAATAGATTATTATATTCTCCAAAATTTAAATGGGCAGTTTATCCAATTGGAATATTTTATATATTAACAACAAGAGGATATAAATTTCATCATGGCCTAGATATTTATTATGAATCAGATATTCCATCAGGATCAGGTTTATCATCAAGTGCGGCAATATTAGATGTTACAGGATTATTAGTGTCTAATATATATAATATTAATTTAGAACCAATTGAAATAGTTAAATTAGCTAAAGCAGTAGAAAATGATTATTGTTGTTTAAAAAGTGGAATAATGGATCAAGCAATTATTGCTTTAGGTAAGAAAAATAATGCATTATTATTAGATTGTAATACTTTAGAATATTCATATAAGAATATGATTTTAGATGATTATTTATTTGTTATTTTAAAGACAAATAAACCAAGAAAGCTAACAGAATCTAAATATAACGAAAGAGTAGATGAATGTAATAAAGCATTAGAAATAGTTAAAGCTAAATATAATGTTAAAACATTATGTGAAATTGAACCTAAATACTTAGATGATATAAAAGTATTATTAAATGATGATATTTTATATAGACGTGTTAATCATGTGGTTACAGAACAACAAAGAGTAAAAGATTTTTCTAACGCATTAGAAAAAGGTGATGTTAATAAGCTTGGAAATTTATTAAATGAATCTCATGAGTCATTAAAAAATAATTACGAAGTTACAGGCATACATCTAGATACAATTGTAGAAGCTGCCATAAATGCTGGAGCAATAGGTGCTAGAATGACTGGTGCTGGCTTTGGTGGATGTGGTATCGCATTAGTATCAAAGGATAAATTAATTAATTTTAAAAATGAAGTAATCGATTATTATAATAAAAGTTTAAATATAATACCTGATGTATATATCGTTGATATAGTTGATGGTGTAAAAGAAATAAAATAAAATTGTAAGCACTGTGATTTTAAATTGCAGTGCTTTTTTTCTTTGATTGTACACGTTTACTATTTTAAAAATTATTCTTTTAATTGACTAAATTATAAGTTATAATACAAATGTCATAGATTTTAATAATTATATGAGGTGCGAAATATGGAAGAATTCGAACAAGAAGATGGAATATCTTTAATTGATATACTTAAAGTAATGTTTGGTAGAAAAATATTATTATTAATTATTACTGCCATAGTTGGTATAGTTGGAACAATTGGTATTTTATTTATTTATAATAATTTAAAACAAAATTATTCAACTTCATTTTCATATTCTGATGTTAATTTAATTGAAGGAAAATATGCAGATGGAGCTATGTTTAATTATGATTCTATTGTAACTAAAGATAATTTATTAAGTGTTAAAGATAGTGATCCTGAATTTAAATCTATCAATGTTGATAAGATGATTGAGGATAATGGTATTAATATTGTTTATAATAGTGATGAAAATGCTAGTTATAAATATACAATCACTACAAAGAAGAAATTCTATTCAGGTGCTAATCAAGCAAAGAAATATATTGATGCATTAGTTAGTTCAGTAACTAAAACAAATTCAGAAAAAGTTGAATATTTATCATATGACACAAGTCTATCATTATATGATAAATCAAGCTCATTAGATTTAAAAGTATTATATCTAAAGAAACAATATGAATTCTTAACTAATCAATATAAAGATTTAACTACTAAATATGGTAATTATGTTGTTTCATCAGAGAAAAAATCTATTACTGTTTATGAACAAGAATTTAAATCAGCATTCTATCTAACAGAATATTCAACTGATTTATTATATTCTAATTTAATCAATAATGTTTATTCTTTAAATTATGCACAAAATGAGAAATATTTTGAATCACAATATAATAATTATGTTTCATTATATGAGGCAAATAAGAAGAAGATTGAAGAATTAAAACAAACAATTACAATTGTTGGTTCAGCTAAAGACGCAATTGATTTATCTGAATATAACAAGGCATTAGTTGAAGCTATAAATGAAAATACTAGTTATGAAGATATGATTAAGTATTATGGTAATTTATTAGGTAAAATAGAACCAGCTGATCCTGATTATAAGGAAAAGGCAACTGATGCTGAAAGCCAAGAATACTTAAATAAGCTAAATGCTGCAAAAACTGAATTAGCTAAATATACTAATATTTTAAAGAAGGTTAATATTGAAGTATTAACTGATAATAATAACATTTATTACCAACGTACAAATATTATTTATGTTTCTGGTGGCATTAATACTTCTGTTGCAGTACTATTATCAGTAGTATTAGGATTAGTTGTTGGTTGTGTTGTTAATTTAGTGCTTGATCATAAAAAGTTAGGCAAGAATGAAGAAAACAAAGAAGTAGAAAAAACTACAGTTTAAAGCATCCTTAGAGATGCTTTTTTTCTTTATTTGCATTATTTTATTTAAATGGTAAAATAATATTAGAGAATAGCGGTGATAAATATGAAATTAAATTTGACGGACACTCTATATGCAATGTCATTTGCCCTAGATACTGTCCAATATGAAATGGGTGGAATATCTAATGAACATGGAAAGCATGTCGCTTTTATTTCATATTTTATGGGCAAATATCTAAATTATGATAATGATAAATTAAATGATTTAGTTGGACTTGCAATATTACATGATAATGCTTTTACAGAATATGTAAGAGAAGAATATAATAATGGTGAATTATTTGATTATAACGAGCTAAAGGAAAAAGAAGATATTACGAAGCTTAGAAATGGCTTTTTATCTTTACCTAGACATAACGTTGTAGGAGAAGAAAATATTAGATTAATTCCTTTTAAAACAGATGTTAAAGATGTTATATTATATCACCACGAGAATGCTGATGGATCTGGTCCATTAAAGAAAAAAGATTATGAAACTAATGAAATGGCACAAATTATTCATATCGCAGATATGATGGATGTTTTATTTGATTTAAAAACAATTAAAGAAAAAGAATTTAATGAAGCTATTAATAAAATTAAAAATTTAGAAGGCAAATTATTCTCTAAAAAAATGGTAGATACATTAGATAATTCATTTACTTATAATGAAATAAAGATATTACAAGATGAAGGAGTAATACCGTATTTAGAAAAGAATTTAAAATCTAATGTTTATGATTATACTGATGATGAAATAAAAAATATATGTTTATTCTTTGCAAGAATAATTGATTATAAATCTTCGATAACTAAAAATCATTCATTAGGCGTCGCAGATAAATGCTATAAAATGGCTAAATTTTATAATTTTAGTGATGATAAAGCTATTAGATTTTATTTTGCAGGTGCATTTCATGATATAGGTAAGCTTATTATTAATAACGATATATTAGAAAAGCCTGGTAAATTAACATCGAAGGAATTTGAACATATAAAAAATCACGCTAGAGCAACAGAAGCCATATTATCTAAAATAGAAGGTATAGAAGATATAACAGAGTGGGCTGGTAGGCATCATGAAAAACTAGATGGCTCTGGTTATAATCATAAATTATCAGCTAAAGATTTATCTTTTGAGGATAGATTATTAGCATGTATAGATATTTATCAAGCATTAACAGAAAAAAGAAGCTATAAGGATAAATTTATACATGGTGATTCTATTAAGATAATGTATGAAATGGCTAATGATAATAAAATAGATATAAACATCGTTAAAGATATTGAAAAATGTTTTGAGGATAAATAATTTTAATAAAAATATAGAATTATTATTAATTGTAGGTTATATTAAAAATAGAAGTACGATAAATTCGATTTTAAATGGAGGATAATATGGTGGGAGTAAGAATCATTCAAGGGTTAATGAGATGTTTGTCTATTAGTGATGATGAATTATATGAATTAATAAAATATGATTTAGAAAATGGTATTACAGTTTTTGATTTAGCTGATATTTATGGAAATGGAGAAGTTGAATTAAAATTTGGAAGAATTCTTAAGGAACATAAAGAATTAAGAGAAAAAATGTTTATTCAAACTAAATGTTCAATTATAAAATCTGATGAAGTGTATTATGATTTAAGTTATGAACATATTATTTCAGCAGTAGAAAAATCATTAAAAAGAATGAATATAGAATATATAGATTCTTTATTATTACATAGACCAGATATTTTTATTGATGCTAAAGAAATAAAAAGAGCTTTCATGGAATTAAAGGCTAAAGGATTAGTCAAGCATTTTGGAGTAAGTAATTTTTCAAAAGAGATTATTGAATATTTGAATTCTGAAATAGATGGTATGATTGAAGTGAATCAGCTTCAATTGGGATTAGATCAAATGAGACTAATTGAAGAGGAATTGAATTTCAATATGAATAATGAAGAAGGAGTTAGTCATACATCTAGTACATTCTTTTATCTAAAAAGAAAAGGAATACAAATTCAAGCTTGGTCTCCATTTTTAGTTAATTTCTTTGATGGTTCAATCTTTGACGAAAAGAGATTCCCTGAATTAAATGATAAATTAGCTGAATTAGCAAAAAAATATAATGTTACTAAACCAGCTATAGCAACTAATTTCTTATTAATGCTAGATCCAAAATTGATGGTAGTAACAGGTTCTATGAATAAAAAGCATGTGATGGATGCGGTTATGGGCTGTGGATTTAAAATGGATAAAAAGGATTGGTATTCTTTATATAAATCTACAGGAAAGATGTTACCATAATAAAAATAAATGCTAAGTTTTTTGAAGTGACTTAGCATTTTTATTTAAATATTTGTTAGGAGGAAATTATTTATGAAAAGTAGAAAATTTGGTAATACAGGAAAAATGGTTTCAGAAATTGGACTTGGTACATGGCAATTAGGTACTAAATGGGGAGAAAAATTCAATGAAGATGAGAGCCTAAAAATATTAGATGCAGCATATAAAAGTGGAATTACTTTCATTGATACAGCAGATGTATACAATAGTGGAAATAGTGAAATAACTATAGGAAAATATATAAAGAACCATCCAAATCATTTCTTCATCACAACTAAATGCGGAAGAAGACTTAATCCACATACTGAAGAAATGTATACACCAGAAGCAATTGAAAAATTTATAGACGATAGTAGATTAAGAATGGGATTAGATAAAATTGATCTAGTCTTATTACATTGTCCACCAACTGGTGTATATAAAAAGGATATTATATTTAAGAAATTGGATGAATTAAAAGAAAAAGGTAAAATTGGTTCATATGGAGTAAGTATAGAAAAAATAAGTGAAGGTCTTGAAGCAATGAAATATAATATTTCAGCTATTGAAGTAATATTTAATATGTTTAGACTTAAACCACTTGAGCAATTATTTCCACTAGCGAAAGAAAAAAATATTGGAATAATTGTTAGAGTTCCTCTAGCAAGTGGCCTACTTACTGGTAAATATACTAAAGATACTAAGTTTGGTGAAAAAGATCATAGGTCCTATAATCGTAATGGAGAAGCCTTTGATAAAGGCGAAACATTCTCAGGTGTTGATTATGAATTAGGCCTTATGGCAGTAGAAAAATTGAAAGACTTATTTGGTAGTGATGATTTAGTTCCTTATGCATTAAAATGGATATTAATGCACGATGCTGTAAGTGTTGTAATACCTGGTGCTAGTAAAGAAGAACAGGTGTATTCTAATGTAAGAGCGGCTGAACTACCAGAATTAACATCAGATCAAATGAAGGCTGTAGAAGAAATATATAATAAGTATATCAAAGAATCTGTACATAATAATTGGTAGAAAGAAGATATACAATGGATAAAAAATTAGAGCTACTTTGTGATTATAAAAATATATTAGGTGAGTGCCCCTATTATAAAGATGGAATAATATCTTGGGTTGATATAGTAGGAAAGAAATTATGTATTTTAAATAACGAATTAAAAATAGTAGAATTCAATGAAAAAATAAGTGCGGCTATTCCACTTTCTAGTGAAGGATATATAGTTTTTGGGGAAAAGACTATATATTTATATAAAGAAAATAGTATTAAAGAATATATTAAATTAGATAACATTATGAAAGATGGAATGAGACCTAATGATGCTAAAGTCGATAAAAAAGGTAGAATTTGGTTTTCTACAATGATGGATGATGGTATAAGCGAATCAGAAGGCGCTTTATATTGTTTAAATGATAATAAAATAATCTTTCAAGAAAATACAAAATTAGGTAATGGACTTGCTTGGAATAAGAAGAATGATAAATTTTATTATATTGATTCAATTTTGCATAAAGTATATGTATATGATTATGATTTAGAAAATGGAATTATTTCAAATAAGAAAGTTCTTTTTGAACTAAAAGATGGCACACCTGATGGTATGACTATTGATGATAATGATAATTTATTTGTTGCAGTATGGGGTGGAAGAAGAATAGAAATAAGATCTAGTATATCAGGAGAATTATTAGATACAATTCATATTCCAACTGAGCTTGTTACATCATGTGCATTTGCAAATAATGAATATAATGATTTAATTATTACCACCGCAAGCCTAGATAAAAAGGATGAATATGCAGGAAAAGTATATAAAATTAATTTAAAATATCAAGGAAGAAATGAAAATTTTTATAAATTATAAAAGCCCGAGTAATTGGGTTTTTTCTTTGACATTAATTATTATTAGTTATATATTTTAATTAGTGTTTATCTTATGAAAATTGGGAGTGATAACATGAATTATAAAATTTTACTTGTAGATGATGATAAGGATTTAAACTTTATAATATCTGAAACATTAGCAGCCTATGGTTTTAATGTAAGCTTAGCTTATAGTGAAGCAGAAGCTTTTGAATTATTAGAAAAAAATACATTTAATATTATTATATTAGATATTAATTTACCTGATTCAACAGGATTCGATATATGTAGAGAAATAAGAAAAAATTCACAGGTACCTATAATTTTTGCAAGTGCTAGAAGTAGTGTTACAGATAAAGTAGATGGTCTTGAAATGGGTGGAGATTTTTATTTATCTAAGCCATATACAATGAAAGAATTATTAGCTACTATAAATGCTCTAATAAGGAGATGCTATAACAAGGAAGAAAAAGTAATTGAATTTGGTAAGATTAAAATTAATGTAGATTCAAGACAGGTATATAAAAATAATAAATTAATTCAATTATCATTAAAAGAATTTGATTTACTTTCATATTTAGCCAATAACCCTAATAAAGCAATTAGTAAAGATACATTACTTGCTGATGTTTGGGGTACCTTTAGTACTGTAGAATTACAAACATTAACAGTTCATATAAGATGGTTAAGAGAAAAACTAGAGGATAATCCTGCTGATCCAAAATATATTAAAACAGTTCGTGGTGTAGGATATATGCTAGATATTTAAGAGGTGGAATATGAAAAAGAAAATATTCTTTATTACTTTAGCTTTTATATTATTAATAATAATTGCAACAATTATAATAGTTATTAATGGATATAATACTAATAGTGATTATTTAAGAGAAATTGAATTAGTAAATATTAATGAAATAAAAGAATTAATTAATGAAGGAAAAAATGTAGAAGCAAATGAAATGCTAAATGATTTAGATAATTATTTAAGAAATACATCTACAAATTTTAATCCCTCTTTAATTATTACTATTTCATCTATTTCTATATTATTCGTCATAGTAGTATTCTTATATATTTATTTTTCTATTTTAAGACCATTTGATAAATTAAAGGGCTTCGCTAATGAAATTGCTTCTGGAAATTTTGATATTCCACTTAATTATGAAAGAAGTAATTATTTTGGTCAATTCACATGGGCATTTGATAATATGAGATGTGAAATAATTAAAGCAAGAAAATGTGAAACTGAGGCAATAGAGAATAATAAAACTATTATTGCAAGCTTAAGCCATGATATTAAAACTCCAATCGCGTCAATTAATGCCTATGCTGAAGCATTAGAGGCTAATATTGATTCATCATATGAGGCAAGAGCTAAATATTTAAATGTTATTATAAATAAAGCACAAGAGGTTAAAAAGCTTACAGATGACTTATTTTTACATTCTGTATCAGAAATGGATAGAATATCATTTATTGAAGAAAAATTAGATTTAGCTGAAATTTTAAATAATAGCATTAATGATTTTAGGGCTAATACAATTATTAAATTAAATGATACATTAGATAATGCCTATATTATGGCTGATAAAATGAGAATGTATCAAATATTTGAAAATATAATTAATAATTCAATTAAATATGCAAATACTAAAATAGATATATCACTTGTCAATTATAATGAATATTATTTAGTTTCTATAAAGGATTATGGCCAAGGAATTAGTGACTCTGATATGCCATTTATTTATGAAAAGTTTTATAGAGGTGAAAATGCAACTGGTAAAAATGGTACTGGACTTGGATTATATATAGTTAAATATATGCTAGAAAAGATGAATGGAAAGATTGAATTAATAAATGATAATGGACTATTAGTAAAATTATTTTTTAAAAAGATTGTTTCTTAATGTTTTCTTAATAATTCATAATTTATAATACGCTTGAATTTGGAGGAGAAAGCATGGAAAAGGTAATTTTAAAAATAAAAAGCTTATCAAAAAGCTTTGCCCATAATGGTGGACAGATGCATGTATTATCTAATTTGAATTTAGATATATATGAAGGTGATTTCACTGTAATTATGGGATCAAGTGGCAGTGGTAAATCAACACTATTATACGCTATTAGTGGAATGGATAAAGCAACCGCAGGGGAAGTAATTTATAATGATAAAAATATCAATGAAATGAAGGAAAATGAATTAACAAAACTAAGATATAAGGATTTTGGCTTTGTGTTTCAGCAAATGCATTTAGTTAGTAATTTAACATTATTTGAAAATGTATGTATTTCTGGATATTTAAATAAAAATAATTCTAAAAATGATGTTAAAAGTTATGCAGATGTATTATTTAAAAGAATGGATATTGATAAGGTAAAAACACACCTACCTAGTCAGGTATCAGGTGGTGAACAACAACGCTGTGCGATAGCTCGTGCTTTAATTAATAAGCCAGCTATTATATTTGCAGATGAACCAACAGGAGCCCTAAATAAAAAGAATTCACTTGAGGTATTAGATATTTTTACAAGTCTTAGTAATGAAAACCAATCTATTATTATGGTTACACATGATATAAGAGGTGCAATTAGAGCTGATAGAATTATTTATTTAAGTGATGGTAATATAATAGGAGAATTTAGATTACCTAAATACAAAAAGGAAGATGAAAAATCTAGAGAAGCCCAGATTAATACTTGGCTTAATAGCTTAGAATGGTAGGTGCTAATATGGAAGTATTTACTATTCTAAGAAGAGATATTATAAGAAAAAAAGGTATATTTATTTGTATTACATTATTAACAATTTTAATTGTTGCAGCTTTCTTATCGATACTTGGTGTAGAAGCTGAATTTAAAAGGGGATTGGATAATTTAAAAACTGAATTAAAATCACCTAATATTTTATCTTATACATATTCTACATACTATGATAGTGAATTAAAAACTAAAATAGAGAATGTAGAAGGTGTAGATTATGTAATAGAGCTTGAATCATTAACTTCAGTTAATAATGCAAGAAGAATTAAGCATAATGGTAATATAATTAAAGGAAAAGATTCGAATACTTATTTAATAGAACCATTTAGTGATAATAAAGACAATATTAAATTATATAATTTAGAATGTAATAAATATGAAGATAATTTAATAGAGCTTAAAAAGGGTGAAATTTATTTACCTCTTGGTTTAAAAAATAAGCTTGGATGTGAAGTAGGAGATATTTATATTGATGATTTTGGAATATATCCTACTGAAATTGATGGAATAAAAACTTATTCATCTACTGAATATGAATTTGTAATTAAAGGCTTTGTTGCATCACCTATGCTTGGAAGTAATGTAATAGGCTGGAAGGAAGTATTTATATCTGATGAAGATTTTAATAAATTAAAGGAATTAAGTATAGAAGGCACAAAAGTAATAAATGAGAATCATTTAAGTAGTCAAGAAAATTATAGCTTAGTAGATATAGTATATAAAATATATTCAAATGGTACCTTAAATGATTATGAATTATTAAGAAAGATTAATGCAGAAACAAAAATTACTAACTTTGCTGAAGGTACTATTACAGCAAGCGAAAGCAGCGAATATACAGGAATGTATATAACAATAATTGGTGGAGTATTAGTAGGTTTTGTTATAACATTATTAATTATCAATTTAATTGTTATTTCATCTAGTGTATCAGGTGAAATAGAAACAGATTATAAAAAGCTTGGTATATTAAAAGCATTAGGCTTTACTAATTTTAAAATTGGATTAATTATTTCATTATTATATTTATTTGCAGAAGCAATAGGATTTGTTCTAGGAATTATATTATCTATATTCCTAAAGAGATATTTGGGAAATATATTTGTTCCTATCACTGCATGCTTACCATATAATTATATAAGTATCATAAATGTATTAATTATCTTTGGTATAATTGCAGCAACATCAATTTTATTTATAACTATAAAGCTATTGAAATTAAGAAAAGTAAGTCCAATTAAAGCAATTAATGGAACTGCCAGTGACATATATTTTCCATCTAGATTTAATACACCTATATCAAAAAGATTTTTATCATTATCAATTAGCATTAAGCAATTATTAACAAGTCCAATTAGATATTTAAGTATTGTATTTGTTACAGCATTATTATCATTTTTTATGTTAACATCTATAAGAATGAGTAATTTTACTAAGAGTGAAAATGTATACAAGGTTATGGGAGAGCCAATATCTGATATCGCAGTAAGCTCATATTCATCTTGTCCATTTACATATGAAATGATGGATGAAATAAAAAATATAGCATTAAAATATAGTGAAATAGATTTTATGGTAGTAAGATGTTCTACATATGTATCATTAAATGAAGATGCTATTTTAGCTAATGTAAATATGAATCCTAAGGATACATTAGGTATTTATAAGGGAAGATATCCTAAATATGATAACGAATTTATAACTACTAAAAATGTATGTGATAGATATAATTTAAAAATAGGCGATAAGGTTAATTTATCATCAAAATCAGGATCAGATGAATATATTTTAGTAGGCGTATATCAAAATACAAGTGATACAGGAAAAAATATTGGCTTATCATATGAGGGCGCTAAAAAATTAGATGATACTATTAAATTATATTATATGAATCTACAGCTAAAGGATAAATCAAAAGTAGATAATGTAATAAATGATTTAAAAAATATAGGTAATCATAGATTTAGTGTATTAGATAATAGAAATATAGATATTCCAGAGCTTAGTGAATATAGAATGATCTCTGATATTATTTGTATAATTATATTAGCATTTGCATTAATATTTGCTTTAGTATCAGTTAGATTACTGACTGTTAAAACATTTAATCAGGAAAGATTAGATTTAGGTATATATAAATCTCAAGGCTTTAATGTATTTAATTTAAGAAATACAATGTCCTTAAGATTTATGATGGCATCAATATTAGGAATAATAATTGGTATTATATTAAGCTTATTATTCTCTAATCAATTACTAGGCTTAATGCTATCTAATTTAGGTATGAATAATATGACATGTACAAATTCATTTTTAGATTATGTATTAGTAATTGTTATAGGATCAATTGTTGCATATATAGGAGCATTTATAGCAAGTAGAAGAATTAAAAGAATTTCAACAAGAGAATTAGTAGTTGAATAAGACAGCATTTTGCTGTCTTTTTTCTTCCTGAAATAAAATAGCTAATCAAATTTGATTAGCCATTAATTCTTTCTATTTTAATAGAGTATTTTTTATTTTCTTCATCACCACATTTTAGTGAATGTATTAGAGGTTTATCCTTTAATTCAAGATTAGGATTAATATAATCAGGTATTCCCCACCAGGGCTCAACACAGATATAGTCTCCTAAGCCTGGCCAAGTCCATAATGCTAATATTTCAGCTTCACTAATGTCAAATGAATAGATATAACCATTAGTGAATAATCTTACATTATTTATACCGTTAATATCATATATTAATGTTTTATCTTTAGTAATAAATTCTTTATTTAAATTAATATCTTTTGGTAAATTAACTTTTTCTTCATTAATTATGTAAGATCCTGTATTGTCTAATACATATCTTTTAGTTTCAATATCATTGAAAAATTTTAATGTTGTATTTTCATAAATAAATTTATCATTAGCTTCGTAACCAGATGTTTTTATGGCAGGATGTCCACCAAATTCATAATAAATAATTTTATCATCTAAATTTTTAATTTTATAATATATATTTAATTTATTATCTTCTAATGAATATGTTATTTCAAAATGAAATTTATATGGATATTGTTTAAGTGTATCTTCATTATAATCAAATCCTAATGTTATAGAAGCGGGTGTTTGTTTTAATAATTCTAAAGTATTATATCTAATTAATCCATGATTTTTCATTGAAAAGGTATTTCCATTATATTCATATTTAGAATCTTTTAATCTTGCGACGAACGGAAATATTACAACATCTTGTCCATTCCAGCTTTTTCCATCTGGTTGATATAATAATTCATTATTATTTACTTTATCATAAATAGAAGTCATAGAGCCGCCATTTGGATTTATACTCACTTTTAATAATTCATTTTCTATTGTAAACATTTGTATCACCTCAATTTTAATTATAACATTGATATTTAATTTTTAAAAAACAAAAAAAGGTGAATGCTCACCTTTAATAACATAATGGCAGGGGTATCAGGATTCGAAACCTCACTAATGGTTTTGGAGACCACTACAATTATAAAAATATCGTATTTTTTATAAAAAAATCATAAAAAACATGCATTTTCGTGCGTTTCTAACAATATGATTGTTATAATTATAGTTATGATTGCGTTTTTTTTGAAAATGATAAAATGATAATAATATTCAATAAATATATGAAATTATCTGTTTATATAGTATAATTAATTAAATATAGTGATTAAAAGTGGGGCGAAATTATGGATTTTGTTAAAGAATTTGATAATGCAGTCAAAAATGGACATATTGTTGCATATTTCCAACCTTTAACTAGAGCCATTACTGGCTCAGTTTGTAGTGCTGAGGCTTTAGCTAGATGGATTGACCCTGATTTAGGTATTATTCCGCCTAGCGAATTCATTTCCATATTAGAAGAAAAAAGACTAATATATAAGCTTGATTTGGCTATTATAGAGGATGCATGTAAATTATATAATGAAAATAGAAATATGAATTTAAATTTTTCTATTAATTTATCTAGAATTGATTTTGAAGAAGTA
>JAFSWG010000060.1 GCA_017444645.1 Acholeplasmatales bacterium
ATAAAATTAAAATTATCAATGTAATAATTAATATCATTAATTTTTAATGTTATATATCCTTCTCTTATTATCATTAATGATAGATAATTAATAGGAATAAAATATGCATCCTTTTTAACACTTGTTTTAGCTACTCTTTCAATTCTATAAATATTGTAATTAGGAATTATTGTTTGAATATTTATATCATTATCAAAATTAGAATTTAACATTTGTTTAAAATTACCAAAGGCATATTCTCCTATTTTGAAATCTGATATATTATCATAATCATTTTTAAATTTAATATTAATTCCTACTAGCTCCTTATATCCATCAACTATTGAATATGATGCATATAATCTATCTACACCAAGAAGCTTATATTCCGTTGGATTTAATATAGATATTGAACCAACATTTAGTGTAATTATATTTTTTGCTGTGTTAATAATTAGTTTGGCTTTATCTGATGATACAACACCAGGTACATTTGGTATATCAGTTTCTATTTTAAATAATGTAGATTCTGGTATTTGATATTTTCTAACTACTATATTATCTAATTCATATATTAAATTTCCTAAATTTAATGTATATGTTGAAGTATTAGTATCTTCAATTAAGCTTTCTGCAGTATCCGAATATACATTAAATACCATTTTTCTATTTTCTTCGTATATATATGATTTAGATTCTAAAATAGTATGATATGCTTCATCTATTTTTTTATTATTAGATGAAATAATAATTATAATTAAGCTAGTAATAGCTAAAACTGACAATAAAGATATAATTATAATTTTTACTTTTTTCATTTTTTACCACCTGTATCTATATCAAAGCTTTCATTTATTAATGCTTGTTCTAAACGTTCATATTGGGTATTTAATATAACAAATTCATACGCTGCTGAAAATTGCTTTATAAAAAATAAATAATACGAAAAACATCCATTATAAACTAAAAGGTCACCTGTTAAATATAAAATCATCTTAGTATTTGGATCGACATTAATTTTCATTGTTTTCTTTTCTTTAACACTTTCTTCTGTTACCTTTGAATAATTAACATCTGCCTTAGCTGCAATTTCTGCCTTAATTTTTTTTATATTTCCACCGAGTCCTCCTGAAACCTGTCCACCACTTGAAAATGATATTTTTTGTTTAGTTTCCACTTGTATTTCCTTTGATAATTCAATTGGTGAAGTTCCTGCGTTTTCGTATGAAACTAAAATACTTGAAATATATGTAGCTTTAGTTCCTACATTATCTTTGGCTATAGATATTCCAAATGGAATTGTTTTTTCTGACCTTGTTTTAAGTTCTGTCATTTCTGTAGTTGTATAATTTCTAATTAATTTGCCTGTTGTCATAACTACTTCTATATATGCTAAATAGTCAGTATCTTCAGCATATACACTAACAAAAAACATAGGAATTATTAAAAAATTCACTATAAATAAAAAAAAGATTAACTTTTTCATTTAATCACCTCATTATAATAATAGGCAGAAAAATTAAAAATTTTTCAAAAAAATGAAAAAAATTAATATTTTAATAAAAAAAACACCTATAAAAGGTGCATTAACTATATTTCTTCTATTTCTAGGTTGTAATTTGTATTAGTGATTTTAATGAATTTTTCAATTTCATCACTTAATGAATAATTAGAAAAATAATATGATTCGTCTTCATCATGAGAAAATTTAATATTAAGTTCATAAAAACAATGATACATATCTTTTAATTTTTTAAGAATTAATGCCTTATGTATTATTCCTGATAAATTTTCATATACAAAAACTGATAATTGAAAATCATCATCGATTTTTCTTTTAGCTAGACCATAAAATAATCTTCCATCAGAAATACCTGGTTCTATTCCTATTTTATTAATAAAATCATCTAATTCTATATCACCTAATGTAGATGTATAAACAATAAATGCAACCTTACAATTCATAAATTTTCTCCATATATTAAAGGCACTACCAAGTAGTGCCATTATTAATTATTCAAAATCAATTACTTCTTGTGTTAACTTTGAAGCAAAATCAACATTCATTTCTTCTGCTTTACCATTATCAATTAAAGTTGTTAATTCCGGATTAATTGGTAAGCTTTGTAATGGTTTTAAATCAAATGTTTCACATACATCATCTAGCTTTGATGTGCCAAATGGATATAGAGGATTTCCGCAGCATGGACATGTATAATAAGCCATGTTTTCTACTAATCCAATAATTTTCATATTCATTTGATTACACATTGATACTGCTTTTCCAACAATCATTTTAACTAGATCTTGTGGTGTTGAAACGATTACTACACCATCAACTGGAAGCATTTGGAAAACTGATAATGCAACATCTCCTGTTCCTGGAGGCATATCGATTAATAAATAATCTAATTCTTCCCATAATACATCTTGATAGAATTGCTTAATTGCACTACCAAGAACTGGACCTCTCCATACAACTGGTTGATTTGGATCATCAATTAAAACGTTGATTGAAATAACCTTAATTCCATATTTTTTAGTTAAAGGTGGAAACATTAAGTTATCACTTGTACCTGTAACACCAGGTGCTAAACCAAAAGCTTTTGGAATAGATGGTCCTGTAATATCAGAATCTAAGATACCAACCTTATATCCTTGTTTTGCAAGACTTACAGCTAGAGTAGTTGTTACCATTGATTTACCTACTCCACCTTTACCTGACATTACAGCAATTATTTTCTTAATATGATTATTTTCATTAGTTGTTACTAATAAAGATTGATTTTTACCGCAGCTTGCTGCCTTACAGCTACTACAATTATGATCACAAGCCATTTTTAATTACCCTCTTTATCATGTTTTTTATGATATTCATTTAATAATTCATCTATATGATTACCATAAGCTAAAGATTCATCTAACTTAAAAATTAATTCTGGCATTTTTCTAGCATTTAGCTTTTTAGCTAATGCTGATCTTAAATAACCATTAGATTCATCAAGCGCTTTTTTATAATCATCATTGTTACCTTGATAGAAAGTATAAAATACTGTCATATAAGATAAATCATTAGTTATTCTTACTTCTGTTATTGTTACATGCTTTAAAAGCTCATTTTTGGCTTCTCTATTTAAAATTATAGATAGCTCTCTTAAAGCAGTTGATTCCATTCTTTTTAATGATAAACTCATTATCTTTCAACTTCTTTCATAATAGATGCTTCAATGACATCGCCTTCTTTGATATCATTGAATTTTTCGATTGTAATACCACACTCGAAACCATTCTTAACTTCCTTAACATCATCTTTGAATCTTTTTAAAGAAGCCATTTTCCCTTCAAATATAACAATACCATCACGAAGAACTCTTACTAATGAATTTCTTTCAATAACACCATCAGTTACATAGCAACCAGCAATTGTACCAACAGTAGATAGTTTAAATGTTTGTCTAACTTCTGCTTGACCTGTAACTACTTCTTCAAATACTGGGTCTAACATACCCTTTAAGGCTGCCTCAATATCCTCTAGTACCTTATAAATAATACTATATAATCTAATTTCAACGCCCTTAACAGCTGCCTCATTTCTGACAGGAGCCATAGGTCTAACATTAAATCCAATAATAATAGCATTAGATGCTTCAGCCAAAGTAACATCAGTATCTGTTATTGCGCCAACAGATGCACGAATAATATTAACCTTTAAATCTTCAACATTTAACTTCATTATTGATTGCGTTAACGCTTCAACTGAACCTTGAACATCACACTTAATAATTAAATTAAGTTCTTTTGACTTATCAGCACTTGCGTTAGCAAATAAATCTTCAAGTGATGTAGCCTTCTTAGCAGCCTGATCAGCATTCTTAGCCTTTAGAGCTCTTGCTGCTGCAGTATCTCTAGCTAATCTTTCATCACTAAATACCATGAATTTATCTCCAGCTTGTGGAACTTCATTTAAACCAGTTACAGCTACGGCTGTAGATGGAGTAGCTGCTTCATATTTAGCATGTCTATCGTCTTCCATTGTTCTTACTCTACCATAAGTATTACCACAAACAACGATATCGCCAACCTTTAATGTACCATTTTGGACTAAGAATGTTGCAACAGGTCCTCTACCTTTATCAAGTAATGCTTCAATAACAGTACCGATTGCTAATCTATTCTTATTAGCCTTTAAATCTCTCATTTCAGCTACTAATTGAATCATTTCAAGTAAATTATCTACTCCTGTGCCTTTAAGAGCTGAAATAGGAACGAAGATTGTATCTCCACCCCAAGCCTCAGCAAGTAATCCATAATTGGATAATTCTTGCATTACACGATCAGGATTAGCTGTTGGCTTATCCATCTTGTTAACTGCAACAATAATTGGGCAACCTGCAGCCTTAGCATGTGAAATTGCTTCTTCAGTTTGAGGCATTACACCATCATCTGCAGCAACTACTAATACTACAATATCAGTAATTTGAGCTCCACGAGCACGCATTTGAGTAAACGCAGCATGTCCTGGAGTATCAATGAATGTGATAGTAAATCCATTATGATCTACTTGGTAAGCACCGATATGTTGAGTGATTCCACCAGATTCAGATTTTACTACTCTTGAATTTCTAATTGTATCAAGTAAAGTAGTTTTACCATGGTCAACATGTCCCATAATTGTTACTACTGGAGGTCTTGACTCTAATGATGCTTCATCATCCTCAATAACAAATTCATCAAATCTAGTTACATCAGTTATAACTTCATCCTTTAGCTCAAATCCAAAATCCATAGCGACAAGTTCACATGTCTCTCTATCAATTGTTTGATTTTGAGTTGCCATAACACCAACTTGCATAAGCTTCATAATAATTTGGGCATTAGTTTTTCCCATACCAGCTGCGACATCAGCAACAGTCATTCCTACCTTATAAGTAAGAACCATTTTTTGCTTATTATCTTGTTCAGTCTTCTTACCTTTCTTAACTGGTAAATTAGAAGCTCTTGTTTCTTTTTGTTTCTTAGCCACAAAATCACCTTATTTCTTTAATATTTTTAAAAAGTTTTCATCAGTTATTCCAATTACCATTCTTCCACTTTTTCCAATGGCATTTGAAAGCTCTAATGAGGTAAACTCTTCATTAACCTCCACAGAATAAAATTTTGCTTTATCTGTAATTTTTTTCTTTGTATTATCTGCGGCATCATTTGCTAAAAATACATATTTAACCTTTTTAGATCTGATACCTTCAATAACGGAATCAGCCCCATGGCATAACTTTCCTGCCTTAAGGCATAATCCTAAATTATTTAATACCTTATTCATTTATAAGACCTAAAAGCTCATCATAAATAGAATCAGGAACACTAACCTCAAGTTTTTTATCTAAAGCTTTTGATTTTTTAGCTAATAAAACTACATCCTTTGATTTTTTAAGGTATGCACCTCTACCATTAGCCTTTCCTTTAAGGTCAACTATTACATTACCCTCTGGTGTTCTAACAATTCTAATTAAATCTTTCTTTTCACATACTTCTTTAGATACAACACAAGTACGTAAAATTTGCTTTTTCTCTTTCATTAGATTAAATCGCCACGCTCATAAGCTACACTTACAGGAATGATATCAATCTTATAACCACAAGATTGTACTGCAAGTCTAACATTTTGTCCTGCTTTACCAATTGCTAATGATAGATGAGCATCAGGTACTACAACAACACTTGACTTGGTCTTAGGATCAATGCTTAATACCTTAGTTACATTAGCTGGTTGTAATGAATTAGTGATTAATTCTTCTGGATTTTCACTCCACTTATATAAATCAATCTTTTCTCCACCTAAAGCATTTACAACTTCACGGATACGACTTCCACCTTCACCAACACAAGAACCGATAGCGTCAACATTGTTATCATTTGAATAAATAGCAATCTTGCTTCTATCTCCTGCATCACGAGCGATACCCTTTATTTCAATAATTCCTTCTGCAATTTCAGGAATATATTTTTCCATTAATCTGATAACTAACTGCTTATCACTTCTAGATACTAAAATCTTAGGATCTTTATTAGTTTGTTCAACTGATTTGATATAAACACTAATATTTCTACCAATTTCAGCAACTTCACCATTTGCGAGTTCACTCTTAGGTAATGTTGCCGTAGCACCATAACCTAAATCAAGAATTAATAAATGTTCTTTTTCATTTGCAATAGTTGCAGTAACCATTTCATTTTCTAATGCTTTGAAATGTTCATATGCTAACTCTCTTTGTTTAGTTCTTACACCTTGATTAGTAATTGACTTTGATGCAGCAATTGCTGTTCTACCAAATTCTTTTACATTAACTTGCCATTCAATTATATCTCCAACTTTAGCACTTGCCTTAATCTTCTTTGCATCTTCTAATAAGATTTCAGCAATTTCATTTTCTGGATTAACTTCTTCAGCATTTTCAGCTAATTCATCTTTTTGTGTATAAGCTTCAACAACCTTTCTTACTGAATAAACTAAAATAGAGAATTTTTCAGGCTTAAATTCAATACGACATGATGAATTTCCAAATTCTTTCTTATAAGAATTCTCTAATGCCTTCTTAAAAATTTCTAAAACATCTTCTTCAGTAATATTTCTTTCTTCAGCAAGTAATTTTACTTGTTCGAAAAACTCTTTCTTAATCATCTTATTTCCCTCCTAAAATTTCACAGCTAATCTGATTAATTTAATATCGCTTTTATTAATTTCTAGATTCTTAAATCTACCTTTAATATTGATTCTTACTACAATTTTATCAGTGTAGAATTCCTTCAATGTTCCTTCATAAACCATATTAGGAGTTTCTACATGAATGTATTTTTCAATTGACTTTTCTATTTCTTCATCTGTTCTAAGCTCTCTTTCAGCTCCAGGAGATGAAACCTCTAACATATATTCAGGCATATTATCATCATATTTATCAATTCTTTCTGATAAATATTCATTCGCTAAAGCCAGTGTATCAATATCAATTGGTCCATCAGGATTATCAATTGTTACTCTAAGTATTATATTTCCATCTTCTTTTACTAATACTGAATCATATAATATTAGATTTCTTTCTTCAACAAATGGCTTTAATATTTCTTTAGCGCCTTCTGTTAATTTTTTATTTTCCAAGTTATCACCTCACAAAGAAATAAATAAGAGAGGACGTTTTTCCTCTCTTCCAAAAATCATATCATAGATATTATACATACATTGGATATAAAAATCAATAATTTAATTAAGATTTTCTTTTAAAAGAGTCAAAATTCTTTCATTACCGATTTTTATAGCTAAATCAAGTGGTGTATAACCAAATTGATCCATCCTACCTACATTTCTAATTACACAATATTTTTTTACTAATTCATAGTTCTCAATAATAATTGCATAATGTAGTGGATAATTAGAATGATATAAATATGCTTTATACTTCTCTGATCTTTCATTTACATAACTAGAAAGTTCATATGAAGGAATATTATCATAAATCATATCACCAAATGTTGACTTACAATCAAGTACAGCACCATTTTTTATTAAAGCATCGATTACATCTAAGTGCTGTTCTGCAACTGCATAAAATAATGGAGTTTCACCGGTCTTTGTTTTACTATTAACAAAGGCTTTATTATCAATTAAAAAATTTACAATTCTTATATCTCCAGATTTTGCAGCTATATGAAGTGGAGTTTCTCCTGCATAATTTTTACAATCAACAATTTTATCATCTAAAATAGTTTTTTGTAACAATTCTAAATTACGACTTCTTACTAAAGCCATGAATACAGTTTCATCATTTGAATCTCTTTCATATAAATTAAATTTATTAGATTCAAGTAATAAGTAAACCATATTCTCTCTACCTAAGGAACATGCCTTAAATAAAGGAGATTGTCCATCATTATTCTTAATTGTCATATCAGCATTATGTCTAATTAGGCTCTTTAAAAATCCCATCTTGTTATTAACTACACAGTAATGTGCTGGAGTTTCACCTCTAGCATCTTTGATATTAACATTTATATAGCTTGACAACAATAATTCAAAAATTTCAGGATTATCAAAAACTATTGCATAATGTAATAAAGACATTCCTCTTTCGTTTTTTACATTAACATCACCAGTTTCAAGATATTCCTTTAAAGCTGACATATTATTTGTATAAATCGCATCGAAAGCATTCATATATAAGCCTCACAATAAAAAAACAGGACCAAACAGGCCCTGTTTTATTTTTTACTTAACACAATCCTTTAAAACCTTGCCAGCTTTGAATGCTGGAGTTTTTTGCTCAGGAATAGTGATATCCTCACCTGTTCTAGGGTTTCTACCAGTTCTAGCTGCGCGAGTGCGAACCTCGAATGTACCAAAGCCTGAAACAACTACTTTGTCGTTAACCTTTAATCCATCCATAATAGTGTTGAATACTGTATCAACAGCCATTTCAGCTTGCTTCTTAGATAAATCTAGTTTATCTGCAACTGCAGCTACCATATCTGCTTTTGTCATATTATAATTCTCCTCCGTATATTGATAAAATCTCTATGTCTATTATATAACAATTTTTCTTTTAATTGCAAGCCTTTTCATAAAGATTTTTAAAACGTTTTTCTAAAGAAAAAATATGACAATATTTAGGGTTTAAAAAAGGTCCAATGGACCTTTTAAAAACTACTTCTTATCAATTAATTTAACCTTTAAATCTCTACCACTTTCAGTAGTAATAATAAATGTTTGACCTTTAGAATGAGTTAAACAACCCTTTGCTAAAGGAGAATCATTTGAAATCTTACCATTGAATGGATCAGATTCACTACCACAAATTTGGTATTTAACAGTTTTCTTTGTATCTACATATTCAACTACAACGTTAACGATATCAACGATTCTAGCATATTTTAAGATATTTTGAATTTCAAAAATTCTTGCTTCGTTTGCTGTTTGATCTTCTCTTGCTGCAGAATAATCAGCATTTTCAGATAAGTCACCTTGCTCACGAGCTTCTTTAATAGCTTGTTTAATTCTTTCACGGTCAACGTTGACACGTCTATCTAATTCTTCTTCTAATTCTTGCTTACCAACTGTAGTTAAATCTATAACCTTTTTATTTTCCATAATAGAATTCCTCCAAAAATATACTCAATTATTATACTTAAAAATGATTTGAAAATCAAGGAAATTAATAAATATTACATACTTGCTTTTAATATTTTTGCAACTTCTTCTCTAGTTAATGATTTATATCCACCATTTAACAAGAAAGTTGCATCTAAAATTTTATCTAAATTATCTAAATTAACACCAAGTTCAGATGAATGAATAACAAGACCTATTTCTTTCATCCATTCACTCATTAATAAAATTCCTTCTTGAGCTATTTCCTTATCTGTTTTCTTGTATACTCCATCTTCATTTTTAATAAATGGGTTTACATTCCATACATTAATTGCAAATCTTTTAAATTTTAAAATACCATAAGGCATAACATAAGAATAATATGGAATAGATACTGCAGATAAAGTCATACCATGAGTTGCGTTAGTTACTGCGCCAATAGCTTGACCAATCATATGCACTTCCCAATCTTCAGTTTTACCTCTATTAACTAATGTATTTAATGCCCATGTTGCTGTCCACATGATATTACTTCTAGCATCATAATCTAAAGGATTTTTTACAGCAATTTTTGAAGAATTAATTAATGATCTCATTAATCCTTCCATAATATAATCTGATGTATTATCATCCTCATCAGAAAAATATTGTTCCATAATATGAGACATAATATCAAATATTCCAGCAACCATTTGGTATCTAGGTACACTAAATGTAAATTCAGGATTTAAAATAGTGAACTTAGGAAATAAATTAGCATCAAATACTTTTCCAATTTTTAAGCCAGTTTTTGTATTTGTAATAACTGATCCACCATTCATTTCACTACCAGTACCAACCATTGTAAGTACTGTACCAATAGGAATAGGCTTTACTTTACAATCATTCATCTTTAGATAATATTCATCCCATGGATCAATATCTTTATCTAAATTAACTGAGGCAGATACACCCTTTGCATAATCTATAACAGATCCACCACCAACTGCAAGTAATAAATCAGCATTAGCTTCTTTAGCTATTTTAATGCCCTCATATAACTTATCTACAGTTGGATTAGACATTACTCCAGCATCTTCAAAAATGTTTTTATCTGCTTCTTTCAAAATTTGAATGATTGAATCATAAATTCCATTTTTCTTTATTGATCCACCACCATAAATTAATACTACATTTTTTCCATAATTCTTTAATTCATCCTTTAACGATTTTAATGAATCAGCTCCAAAATATAATTTTGTTGGATTGTAATATGTAAAATTACCTCTCATTATAGTATCCTCCTAGTATTTATCATTATATTTAATACTTCTTAGCTTATGCTGATAATATTTATAATTCGGAAAAACATTTTCTAATAATTTATAAAAACTTGCTTGATGATTTAAGAAATAAAAATGACATAGCTCATGATATATAACACTTTTAATTAATATTGGTTCATATTTAGCTAATTTAGATGCAAAGCATATTGAATTCTTCTTTGGTGTACATTGACCAAAATAAGTCTTAACATTTTTATATTTTACAGTAATAGCTTTATTAATATTTAATGCTTGCTTACATTCTTCTAAATATCTATTAATAAAATGTCTTAAGCATTCTTCTAAATATGAATATATTAATTTTTCTACATTAGTTTTTTTATTCTTATGAACAATTATATATTTTCCATCTGATTCAACATATGAATCAATATCATCAATTTCTTTTATTTCATATTCAGTTCCAAATAAATGAATTGTGTTATTCTTTTCTATATCCTTTTTATCTAATACTTTCTTAATAAAAGAATATGAATTATACAAGTATTCATTTATTTTAGAATCATTTAATTTAATTGGAGTTCTTATAATTACCTTATTAGGTTTTATAGGCTTAATATAAATTCTTCTATTTCTTGGCTTATATTCTATTTCTATTTCTAATAAAGTACCATTAATTATATATTGCCTCATAATTACTCCAATCTTATTAAATCATATGGTTCTAATTCTTCATCTGTATAAAAATATAATGGCTGTAATGGATGTCTTGCAGCATCTACTGGATTTCCATCCATATCAAATATTTCTTTAATTGGAATTATTTTTGTACCTCTAGGTGAAAATACCTCTATATTTGAGAATGGTACAAAATAGTTTCTTTGTTCAATATACGCAATATGTTTCTCTTTATCATATGATTTAACTATACCTATAAAATCTTTTGTAGGAACAGTTAAATTTAAATCATATAATTGTTCTTCTATAGTAGGCTCATGGAATAAAAATCCTGTTGCTGTTAATCTATTCTCAGCCTTTGATATTGCGTTTATATATTTATTATAATCTAAAACCTTTCCAGTTGTCTCATATTCATCAATTATTCTTCTATATGCATTAACAACTGTTGCGATATAATGTAGAGATTTCATTCTACCTTCGATTTTAAATGAATTAATTCCAATATCCATCATCTTAGGTATTGCAGGTATTGCACATAAATCCTTACTAGACATTGCAAAATAATCTCCCTCTGGATTATATTTTACACCATCATTTACATAATCATAGCACCATCTACATGAATGGGCACATCCACCACGGTTAGCATCTCTATTTGTCATATTGTTAGAAAGCATACATCTACCGCTATATGAAACGCACATTCCTCCATGAATGAATGCTTCAATATCAGTTTTAGTTGATTTTCTTATTTCATTTATTTCATCAAGTGATAATTCTCTTGCAAGAACAACTCTATTTACGCCTAATCTCTCATAAAATTTAATTGCTTCAGGATTAGCACTTGAGCACTGTGTTGAAACATGTGCTTCCATCTTAGTATTTTCTTTTACTAGCTTTAGAATATATAGTGATGATGCAATAATACAATCAACACCACATGCTTCTAATTCCTTTAAATAATCTAAAATACCATTTGTATCATTATTATGCATAACGATATTACATGTAACATGGATTTTAGCATTATGCTTATGAGCAAAATCACAAGCTTCTTTAATATCATCTATTGTAAAATTAGATGCTCTAGATCTTAATGAAAATTTCAATCCTCCAATAAATACAGCATTGGCACCATATAGGATTGCAACCTTTAGTTTTTCTAAATCTCCTGCTGGAGCTAATAATTCAAACTTAGACATTTTTTAGCTCCTCCTTTAAATAAACAGTGTCATTATTTTTAAATCCATCATGAATATCTAATCCTAATGATTGAATTATATTCTTTGCTTCTTCTAAAGACTCATTTTTATTATTAAAATCATAATATGCTTTTAATACAGTTTTATAATCTTCAAAATTAACATAATTTGGATCTAAAATTAGATATTTTAAAAATTTAATGTCATCTAAATTATCTAATAGTGATACAACATATGATCTTAAAATATATGTTCCATTTTCATTTTCACAAATTGGAATATAATCATTTCTTGTTGTCTCTTTTAAATATCCATTTTCAAGTGGCATATTTATTCCTGTTTTATTAGAATATAGAGTTAATAATTTTCTTTTTGAATAAAACATTATTTTATGACCAAAGCCATAATATGAAAGTGGTGCATTAGTTTTATCATATGCTAAGGATAAATCCTTTAATGTTATTTCAGATGACATTTGATAAGCATCAAAATTAAAGCTTTGTAACACAGATAAATCTAAATAATTTGTAATCATAGTTTCTGGATTATAAATTATTTTATTACTTAAGCCTTTATCTATTGCTAAATTACAAGCACCCAAATCACTAAAATAGTAATAAATATCATCACCTTTATATCCATCTAATAATTTAGATAATCCTTCTATATCAGATGGATGATATATTTTATTTAATCCAATAATTATTTTTTTATTATTTTTTCTTAATAAATCAATTGAAGAATCTAAATCAATACTTCCATAAGATAATGAAAATGGTTTAATCATCAATATAAATCCATCTGCATAATCTATTAAGTTATTCAATTCTTCATTTTTATATACTAGAGATATAATTTCCATAATTATCACCCCTTATTGGTGTCAAAAATCCATGTCACCATGGATTATTGAATAATATTAGAATCTAAATGAACCTTTGTTTTTACCCTTACCCTTTTTAACCTTAGGTTGCGCACCAGCTACGCTTTGATAATTTCCAGCCTTAACTTGGTTTTGCATACGCTTAACATCGTCTTCATTCATATTTTTCATTTGCTTCATTTGAGATTTCATTTGTTGTAATGTATCTCTTAATCTATTTACTTCTTGAATTGATCTACCAGAACCTTTAGCAATACGATCTCTTCTCTTGAAGTCTCTATCGATTAATTCAGGATGACGTCTTTCCTCTTCAGTCATTGACCAAATAATCGCTTCTATCTTATCAAATGCTCTATCATCAACATTATTTAATGCAGCCTTCATTTGACCCATACCTGGTAAAAATCCTAATATCTTAGATAATGAACCCATTCTTTTAATCATTTTGAATTGCTTAATTAAGTCATTATAGTTAAAAGAATCACTCATCATTCTTTCGGCAGCTGATTTCATTTCATCTTCATCAATATTTTCTTGTACAGTATCGATTAATGATAAAACATCACCCATACCTAGAATTCTATCAGCTAATCTATCAGGATAGAATATTTCCATAGCATCAAGCTTTTCACCTGTAGACATAATCTTAATTGGAATACCTGTCATTTCTTTAATTGAAAGGGCAGCACCACCACGAGTATCACCATCAAGCTTTGTTAAAATGATACCAGTGATTGCAAGTCTTTGATGGAATGCTAAAGCAACATTAACTGCATCCTGACCAGCCATTGCATCTACTGTTAATAATATTTCATCTGGATGAGAAATATCTTTAACATTATCTAATTCTTGCATTAGCTCTTCATTAATTTGAAGACGACCTGCTGTATCAATAAATACTAAATCACAGCCTTCTTCTTTAGCTTTCTTTAGACCTTCTTCTACAATCTTTTCAGCTTTAACCTTAGTACCCATTTCAAAAACAGGAACACCAATAGATTTACCTAAAGTTACTAATTGATCTACTGCGGCTGGTCTATAAATATCTGCTGCAATTAGCATTGGTTTTTTCTTTAGCTTTTTTCTATAAAATAAAGCCATCTTACCAACTGCGGTTGTTTTACCTGCACCTTGAAGACCTACTGCCATAACAACAGTCATACCATGCTGCTTAATATTAAGATCAACTGCTTCATCACCAAGTGTCTTCTTTAATTCGTCACGAACAATTTTAACAACCTGTTGACCTGGGTTTAAGCCTTTCATGATTTTTTCGCCTAGAGCTTGTTCTTTTATATTTGCTAAAAACTTTTTAACTACTTTATAGTTAACATCGGCTTCTAGTAAAGATAATCTAACCTCTCTAAGCATTTCATCTATATCATTTTCATTTAATTTACCTTTTCCCGTTAATCTTCTTAATCCCATTTGTAAACGAGAACTTAAACTATCAAATGCCATAATTAATCCTCCCACAAAATATCGGTAATTTGTTTTTTAATATCATCACTAATATTAAGTGCTTCAATTTTTTTGTATTTTTTATTTAGATGCATCAATGCTTCATAATTATATAAAGCCTCACTTGCTCTTTTAATTTGATCGAAAACTGCATTTCTTGAAATATTATAATTCTCTGCAATTTCAGCTAAAGATAAATCCATATAATAATAATCTTCAAAATATAATCTTTGTTTATCTGTTAAAAGATTACCATAAATATCATATAATCCAATTAATTCATCTCTAGATAATTCTTCCATAAAATCAGTCCTTATTATTTCTAATATTTTTAATTCTATCTAACAATGTTGGATGTGAATAAGATAATAAAACAATTAATGGATGAGGATTTAAATCTCCTAAATCCTCTCTATATAAAATCTTTAAAGCTTCAATTAATTGTTCTCCATATCCTTCTTTTACGGCAGCTAAATCAGCACGGTATTCAGCACGTCTAGAAAAATAAGATGTTACAAATCCAATTATTGTTGATACAAATGGTAATAATACAACAAATAAGATTATAGATGCAAAGCCATAATTAAATTTATTAAATCCAAAATCATTACATAGATTAGGAATTTTAATTAATAGCCATGCTAATAAAACAAATATAAACATAATCAAGATAGATGATAAAGAATTTTTTAATGTATCTTTATGAATACCATGTCCCATCTCATGAGCAAATATTGCGATAATTTGTTCATTTGACATTTTATTTAATAAATTATCATATAATACAATTATTTTAGTTTTACCAAAGCCTGTAAAATATGCATTAGATTTAGTTGTTCTTCTAGATGCATCCATAACCTTGATATCTTTAACCTTATAATTATGACTTTCAAGCATTTTAGTTAAAGAATCTCTTAATTCTCCATCATCTAGTGGAACAAATTTATTAAATATTTTAGATAAATATGGAAATACAAACGCGATTAATAAGCTTAAAACAAATAATATTGCTGTAAATAATATTATTATGTAGTCTCCCATCGTCTTATGAAGTAAGATAAATAATGATACAATTCCAATGAATAATGCAAACATCAATATACCAGCCTTTATTTGGTCTAATATAAATGTTTTAAGTGTCATCTTATTAAATCCATATTTTGATTCAAGCTTTAAATCAGCAAAATAGCTCATTATAATAATAACTATAAAATTAATTCCTAAATAAATAGATAAGACAATTATTGAATTAGCATAATCATTTTCAATATTTTTAACTATAATTGAAAATACATTTGTCATTAATAATACCAAATTTATTACATAATTTAATATTTCACTAATTATGCTTAATCTTATTTTTTCTGCAGAATATTTTTTCCATTTAATATAAGTTTCTTTATCATATACATCTTCTAATTCTTTTGGAATAGATGCATTTCGATTTCTATATTGTAATATTGCTAAGAATAATTGAAATATAAAATATAATGAAATTATTATAGCAGCTATAAGCTTATACATAATTCACCTCAATATTTTTATTCTTCAAAGAAATCTGCAAATAATCCATATAGATATTGTTCAATATCAAATACTTCTAAGTCATCTACACCTTCACCAAGACCGATGTATTTAATAGGTATTCCCATTTCATGTCTTATTGCTAAAACAATACCACCTTTAGATGTACCATCAAGCTTTGTTAATATTACACCTGTAACATCAGTAGCTTCTTTAAATGCCTTAGCTTGACTCATACCATTTTGACCAGTTGTAGCATCTATAACTAATAATGTTTCATGTGGTGCATCAGGCATTTCCTTTTGTAATACTCTTTTCATCTTAGATAACTCATTCATTAGATTAACTTTATTTTGTAATCTACCTGCAGTATCACAAAGTAAAATATCATAATTTTCAGTTTTAGCCTTTTTAATAGCTTCAAACATTACACTAGACGGATCAGATCCATCAGGCTTTGTTACGATATCTACACCTACACGCTTTGCCCATACATCGAGCTGAGCGATTGCACCTGCACGGAATGTATCACCTGCTGCAAGTAAAACCTTCTTGCCTTCATTTTTATATTGGTTAGCAATTTTTGCAATTGATGTTGTTTTACCAACACCATTAACACCAACAAATAAAATTACAGATAATCCATTTTTATTAAGGTTAAGGTTAGCATTAACAATTTCACCATTTAAATAGATTTCAAACATTCTATCGATTATCATTTCTTCTAATACCTTAATGTCATCAATCTTTTTATGATAAACCTCATCCTTTAAGCCTTCAATAAAATCTATAACTGTATCAACACCGATATCAGCCATGATAAATACTTCTTCTAATCTATCGAATAACTCATCATCAATTTTTTCACTTTTAGATAATATTTCTTTTAAACTTGATAATGCTCCTTCTCTAGTTTTGTGAAGTCCTAATTTATATTTTTCTTTTTTCTTTTTATCTTTTCTTTTAAATAAATCAAAGAATCCCATCACATTCACCTACGTATCAAAATGATTATATCATAAACTATATGTAAAATAAAAGGAAAAAATAGGCACGAATGCCTATTTCAACTTATCTTTTAAATTATTATATTCTTCAACAGAAACAATATTTTTACATTTAGGGTAATTACTACATCCATAGAATGTATTTCCTTGGTTAGAACCAAATCTAGCTACCCTTTTTACAATATGTCCTTTATTACATTTTGGACATATTACAACTAATGAATCATCATATGAATCTTCACTTGGTTTTACTATTTTTACTTCTGGCTTTGATTCACATTTATTTGAACAATATTTGTTTCCATCTTTACCAAGTAGCATTATAGAACCACACTTAGGACAAACCTCATTTGTAGGTTCATCATTGAATATAGCTTTGCATTTAGGGAAATTAGAACATGCATAGAACTTATTTCCTTTATTTTTACCACGTGTAGCAACACGTTCAATTAAATGACCTGTTTTACATGTAGGACAAATAAATTCTTCCTTCTTTTCTTCCATACATCTATTTGAACAATATAAATTGCCATCTTTATCCTTTAGCATGATTGAACCACAATTTGGGCAAACATTATTTGTTGGTTCATCATTATATATTGTTTTACATTTTCTAAAATTCTCGCATGAGTAGAAAACATTACCTTTATTCTTACCAGTTTTAGCAACTCTCTTAAATAAATTATGCTTACCACATGTAGGACATAATATGCCTGTATCAATAGGAGAATTTTCTTCTTCCTTTACAATATATTTACATGCAGGATAATTATTACATGTTTTAAATTCACCAAATTTACCATATTTAATTACAATGTTACCTCCACAGATTGGACATTTATCCTCAGTCATAATTGGATATTTTGCATCCATGTTTGTTGCTGCAACATCATATAATGGCTTAAAGCTATTATAGAATGAAGTTAATTCTTCAACTTCATCTACATCACCTGATGCGATTGAATCAAGTTCTTGTTCCATATTAGCTGTATATTTAACATTAATAATATCACTAAAGAATTCTTGAAGCTTTTCTGTAGTTAATATTCCTTGCTCAGTTGGAATTAAGCTCTTCTTTGATACCTTTACATAAGCTCTTTTTGGATCTTTAAGTGTTTGAATAGTTTGAGCATATGTTGATGGTCTACCGATACCTAAATCTTCCATTTCCTTAATTAATGAAGCTTCTGTATATCTCTTTTTAGGTTCAGTTTCTTTATCTAAAATATTAATCTCAGTAGCATTGTATGATTCATTTAAATTGAAATTAGGAAGTAATGTATTTTTATCTTCATCACTTTTTCCATATACCTTTAAATAACCATCAAAGATAAGCTCTGATCCTGTTGTTGACCATGTTGAATCTGTATTAGAGAATTCAACTCTAGTTTGAGCAAAGATAGCATTAGACATCAATGAAGCTAAAGTACGATTATAAATTAACTTATAGATTTTGTATTCTTCTTCAGATAAATAAGCCTTAATTGAATCAGGAGTTCTATCTATTGATGTAGGTCTAATACCTTCATGAGCATCTTGCATACCTTTTTGAGTTCTATTTTTTACAGTACCAACATATTTAGGACCATATTTAGCTAAAATATATTCTCCACATTCTTTTACAAAGCTTGTAGCAAGTCTTGTAGAATCTGTACGCATGTATGTAATTAAACCATGAAGCTCGTTTCCAATCTTTTTACCTTCATATAAGCCTTGAGCTATTCTCATTGTTTTAGTTGCATCATAATTTAATTTATTTAATGCATCCTGTTCTAGTGTAGATGTTGTATATGTAGGCATTGAACTTCTAGTTACCTTTTTAGTTTGGATATCAGATACAACAAATGACTGTAATCTTTCTTTTAAATCTTCTAATATCTTTCTATCAGTTATTCTATTTTTAGAATCAATTGTTTTTCCATTAATAGTATCAAGCTTTAATTTAAATGAACCAAATAAGGCTTCCATTTCATAATACTTAACTGGAATAAAAGATTTAATTTCCTTTTCTAAATCAACTATTAGCATTAATGCTACTGACTGAACACGTCCTGCACTAGGTGATTTAATCTTTCTTTGCAATAATTTAGATAATTTAAATCCTATTATTCTATCTGTTAATCTTCTAGCCTCTTGGCTTTTAAACATATTTAAATCAATTTGATGAGGTGTAGCAAGGGCAGCCTCAACTGCAGGCTTTGTAATTTCATGGAATTCAATTCTATTATTCTCATTTAAATCTAATCCTAAATTCTTAGCTAAATGATAAGCAATAGCTTCTCCTTCACGATCGGGGTCGGTTGCAAGATAAACTTTATTACCTTTACAAGCCTTTTTTAATTCTTCTACTAATTTAACTTTTTGAGGCATTACTTTATAGCTAGGCTGAAATCCATGCTCAATATCAATTCCAAGACCATCCTTACCTGTTGTTGTTAAATCTGAAATATGACCTTTAGATGATAATACTAAATAATCATTCCCAAGATATGATTCTATGGTATGAGACTTGCTTGGAGATTCGACAATTATTACCTTCTTCATATTAATACCTCCTTACTTTTTCATATCTTATTTCAAATCAAATAATATGTCAAGGATAAAAAATCCTTCTATCCTTATATAAAATATATATAATATTTTATGAAAATTTTACTTTTTTTTGATAAAATAAATGCCCACAAATTGTAGGCGTTTTCATTCTATTCTTCTTCCTTTTTTTCTTCATCAAATAAATCTAAAGATAATTGTTTAGTCTTTGTTAAAACTCTAGCAACAGGCTCAAATGATTTTCTATGAATCTTACATGGACCAAATTTTTCTAATGCTTCCATATGCATTTTTGTACCATATCCCTTATGATGCTTAAATCCATAATTAGGATATTTAATATCCATTTTTTCCATATAATGATCTCTTGATACTTTAGCTAGAATAGATGCTGCGGCAATACTTGCTGATAAGGCATCGCCATGGATGATTGATTTATTATCTGTTTTTAATTCAGATAAAGGCATCGCATCTATCAATACATAATCTGGTTTAACCTTTAATCCCTCTATTGCTTCTAGCATTCCTTTTTTAGTAGCTTCATATATATTTAATTCATCTATTATTTTTTCATTAATAAATACTACATTATAAGCTACAGCATTTTTAATAATTACTTTATATAATTCTTCTCTTTTTTTCTCTGATAATTGCTTAGAATCATTAACTCCAGGAATTCTTAAGAATGGTGGTAATATACATGCAGCAACTACTACAGGTCCTGCAAGTGGCCCTCTTCCTGCTTCATCTACACCACAAACTACCTTAAAGCCTTCATCATATAATTCTTCTTCATATTTATAAATATTAATTTCTTCCTTCTGGCTTTTCATAGCTCATCCTTCCAATCTTTAAATCCCTTAATTCATTCATTATAAGCTTTTCAACTCTTTCTAAATCAGGAATTCCACCTTTTAAAATACATCCTCTTTTATTAGCTATTACCTCTAATAATTCATTACTTGAAATACTTATATCTTCAAGATTATATCTATTTTTTAAATTATCCGGATAATTTTCTTTTAGATAATCTAATGAATTAATAGATAAAGCTTCTAAATCTAAAATATCATCTTTTATGGAACCACACATTGCAAGCTTGATTCCAACTTCTTTATCTTCAAATTTAGGCCATAAAATACCTGGTGTATCTAATAGGTCTAGCTCAGGTGATATTTTAATCCATGATTGTGTTTTTGTTACACCTGGCTTATCGCCTACATTTACAGCTTTTCTTTTAGCTAATTTATTAATTAATGTAGATTTACCAACATTAGGAATACCTAAAATCATAGCTCTTATTGAAGTTTTCTTTATTCCCTTTGCTTCTCTTTTTTTAAATTCATCAGATAAAACAATTTTAGCATAAGGAATAATATTTTTAATATTATATCCTGTAATAGAATCAATATCTAATGCGATTATATTATTCTTTTTATAATAATCAATCCACTTTTTAGTAATTGATTTATCAGCCATATCACTTTTATTTAATAATATTAATCTTGGCTTGTTTCCAATAATTTCATTAATCATTGGATTAGTAGATGAATAAGGAATTCTTGCATCCTTTAATTCAATTACTAAATCAACAAGCCTCATCATTTGGCTTATTTCTCTTTTGGCTTTTGCCATATGGCCTGGAAACCATTGAATATTATATTGGTTGCTTTCTGCCATAATATCACATCCTACAATTTTAATAAAAATTTATTTTATCAAAGGGGAATATTCTCATATAAACCCTTCCGAATACCTGTTTTTGATCAATAAATCCAAATCTTCTAGAATCATAACTATTTCCTCTATTGTCTCCAAAAACTAATAATTTATTTTCAGGTACAGTATAAGAATTATCATTTTCAGTAAGACCAATTGAATTATTGATTGTAACGAATTGACTGAAACCATCAAGTGTTTCTACTTCTTCATCGTCTACATATAGCATCTTTGTTTCTTTATCATAATATATAACTGATCCAGGAGCTGCAACTACTCTTTTTATATAAAATACATCATCAACCTTATGGATCTCATTTCTAGCATCAAATACAATAATATCTCCTTTAGCTGGTTTACCAAAAATATAATTTGCGCACATTATATTTTGTCCACTTAAGAATGTTGGATTCATTGAATCACCTACAACTGTACAAGGTGTTGAAATAAAAATCATTATGAATAAAAGAATTGATAAAGCTTTGAAAGTAAAATTAATTAAATCAATTTTATTATCAAGCTTACTTAATTTTGTATACCAATCTTTATCCTCTAGATAACTGAATAAAATATATGTAAGGACAGCAAAATGGTAAATGAAAACTATTATTAATAATACAGTAAATACAATTACTCCTACTCCTTCTAGTATACCTGAAAAGCTTCCAAATACTTTTCTAAACATACTTATTCTATCTATTCCGATTAAAGTAAAAATAGAAATAAATAGTAAAATTATAAATACAATTAAATATTTTAAAAATAGCTTTAATTCTTTATTTGGCTTATCCTTTTTTTCACTTTGACCTAAAACCTTTGAATCTTCCATTATTCATTAACACCAAATATTTCTCTTAATTTATAATCATCAACTAATATTTCTCTTGGCTTAGTACCACATTTTGGAGATACAATTTGTCTTTCTTCAAGTAATTGAACAATACGTTGTGCACGGTTAAATCCTAAACCAAAATTGTTTTGAATTGCGTTAATTGAACAAGAATTACCTGCAACACAGAATTCTGCAATCGCAAATAATAATTCATCATCTTCTCCAGATGCATCCTTTGCGCCACCACCTTGGCTAGATTGGCTTCTAGAAATTGAAGCTCTTAAATCATCATGTGTAAAGATATAATCAGGTTGATATTTTTGACATAAGTAATCACAAATAGATCCAATTTCATCATCAGAAATATATGCACCTTGAGCACGAATAGGAGCGTTATCATTCTTGATTAACATATCTCCTCTACCAAGTAAGCTTTCAGCACCTGTTTCATCTAGAATTGTAGATGAGTCAGTTGATGATGCAACACGGAAGGCGATACGACATGGAATATTTGCTTTAATTGTACCATTAACAACATCTACTGTTGGTCTTTGAGTAGCTAAGATAACATGCATACCAGCCGCTCTAGCTTTTTGAGCAAGTCTTACGATACAATCATTAACATCTTGACCACATTGCATTACTAAATCATTAAATTCATCAACAATAATTACAATATATGGCATTGGTTCCATTGTTGGAATTTGCTTTCTTTTCTCTAAATAATCAGAAATCTTTCTTACTCTATTTCTAGCTAAAACATCATAACGTCTATCCATTTCAGCACATGCCCATTTTAAAGCTTCTGCTGCTTCACTTGGATCATCAATTACTGGTGTAGCTAGATGTGGAATATTTTCATAAAAAGTTAATTCAACCTTTTTAGGGTCAACTAATATTAATTTTAAGTTCTCTGGTGAGTTTTTAGCTAATAAAGATACTAAGATAGTATTAATACATACAGATTTACCAGATTGAGTAGCACCTGCAATTAAGGCATGTGGCATACTTGTAATATCTTGGAATACAGGTGAACCATCAATATTCTTACCAAGAGCTACCTTAAGTGGTTTACCATCATTAAAGTATTCATCTGATAAAATATCACCAAATTTAACGACATCAGCCTTATCATTAGGGGCTTCAACACCAATTGTATTCTTTCCTGGAATAGGTGATAAAATACGAATTGATTTAACCTGTAAATTCATTTGTAAGTTATCAGTAATTTGGTTAATCTTTTTAACGTTAACACCAGGTGCTAACATTATTTCATATAATGTGAAGGCAGGACCCTTAGTATAATTAATAACTTCACCATCAATTGAGAAAGATTTTAGTGTTTCATTAATAATATTTTTCTTTTCTTCAAGCCATGCAGGGTGCATATCTGCGGCAGTCATTGAAGGTGGGAATAATTTCTTCCAAGGCACTTGATAATTCTTATATTTATCAAAATCAACTGCAACCTCTGGCTTCTTATCAACCTTCTTTGTAACCTCTGGCATTGAAGGCTTAGATTCTTGAATTGGCTTTTGTTCAACTGGCTTTGATTCTTCAGCCACAGGAACTCTTCTTCCATTATCACTTAATCTTATCGCATCTTCAATTGATATATTTCTATCAACTGCTGGATTACTATAAGCTGGCTTTTTTTCACTTTCTTCAAATTCAATATCAGGTGATGCCATATTAGGTATATCACCAAATGAGAAATCTTCAGTCATTTCAGGCTTATCAAAAGAGAATTCTTTTTGTTCTTCTTCAACAACCTTAGCCTTTGGATTAGATTTACCAGCTAAGAATGATGGTATATTAACTTGTTCTGGCTTAGGCATATTAGTTTCAAAGGTATCAAATTCTTTTTGATCCTCTTCAATTTGGTCAAAGTCGATATTAATTTTAAATTCAGCATTTGGATCATCAACGTCAGGAGCCTTTTCTAATTCATCTAAATCATCAAATGAAGACATCATACCACCAAACATTTCCTTTGGTGCTTCTTCATTTAATTTATCCTTTTCTTTTAGCTCAGCTTCAGTTTCTTCTAATCTATCTTCATAGCCTCCACCTGCAAGCTCTCTAGCTTTATTATTATCTAAGATATCAAATTCATAATATTCATTACCATATTTTTTGATTAAATCTTCCTTAGTCATATGCTTATCTTCATCTTTTCTAGCATAATCATAATCTAAGGCTAAATCTCTACTTCCAGCATTATCAATATAAGCTTGTCTATCAGCAACTCTAGAACCAAAAATAGGTGATGCAACCTTGCTTGGTTTAAATTCATTAGCTTTTCTTAAATGCTCATTTGGTCTATATACCTGAGGAATAATGAATTTTTCATCATCTTCGATAATTATTTCTTCTTTCTTTTTCTTACCAAACATTTTTAGTTGCCTCCCATTTTCATTTTCATATTAGAATCAAATAAAGATTCATATTTTGCTTTATCACTCATAACACTATAATACCTTGATAAATATTTATATTCTTCTTTTATCTTTTCATCTGTAACAGTATTATTTTTAAAATCAATAAAATCATTATCTATCGCACTAGTAATTTCATCAATATTAGTTTCGATATTCACTTCTTTATTCAAGACTTTCTTACTATAAATCTTAAATGTTTCTTCTCCCACTACTGTAATTACAACTAAGCAAAGTTTATCTAAAATTTTAGGCATAACTGTATCAAATGCTAATCTCTTACCCCAGTTTGCAGGATTAATAATACTTAATATTTTATGAACCTTACCAACTGATTTAGTTACATCTACACCGACATTAAAAGCTCTTGAATTAACAACTGATGATGTCTTTCTTGAAACATCTGCAATAAAAGATATTTTCATTTTTCTAATTAATCTAATTCCTCTTTTACCTAATATTTCATCTACTCTTTTTTCAATATATCCAAGTAATAAAATTGCTTCATCTACAGTTATTTCAAGTAATGGATATTTACTTTTAGGATAAAATCTTGAAGCAATACCATATGCTAAATCCTTTGATAAGCTATAACAATGGGCAACTCTTCCTGTTTTACCTCTAAGTTTTTTATCTTTATAAGCTCTTTGAGCTTCATAAATTAAATCTTTAGCTTCAGCTTCTGTTAAGGAATCATCTTCTGTCTTTATAAAATATTTTTTATCGCCTATTGATGCAACTACAATAATTGCATAAATCAAGCCAATAAGGGCAATACCAAAAAGTATGCCGATTAAAAAACTTAAAATTGTACTGAAACTGATTTCAAAAATCCACAATTTTAATAAAAACATAACAAAGCCTCCACTAAAATATATTATATAATAATATATATCAATTTTAAAGATAGTTTTTCTTTTACATATATAAAAAAATCAACCATCAAATATAGATAATTGATTTTTTATAATTTATTCAGCTTGTACTTTCTTAAAATCTTCTAATACAGTTTTAAATATTTCAACTATATTAGGATCAAAATGAGTTCCTGCATCTTTTATTATAATATTGATTGCATCATCTACTGGCATAGGCTTTTTATATACTCTTTCAGCAACTAGGGCATCAAATACATCAGCAATTGCCATTATTCTGGCAGGAAGTGGTATTTCTTCTTCCTTTTTACCCTCAGGATAACCTCTACCATTCCATTTTTCATGGTGATACATTGCTACATCATAAGCAACATTTAAAAATTCCTTATCGCCTAAATCATTTAAAATACTTTTGATAATTTCTCCACCCTTTGTAGTATGGATTTTCATCTTATCAAATTCTTCATCTGTTAATTTACCAGGCTTACAAAGTATTAAATCACTTACTGCAATTTTACCAATATCATGTAGTGGTGCCGCATTAATAATATATTCAGTCATTTTATCATTTAATATATTATTGTATTTAGGATCTTCTCTCATTTTATTTACTAAAATAGAAACATATTTTTTAGTTCTTTTAATATGCTCTCCTGTTTCAATATCTCTAGATTCAATAATATCAGCCAAATGCTCAATAACACTATTTTGTAGATGGTTTTTAGCTAATATTTCATCTTGTACTTTGTTATTTAGCATAACCTGTTCTTCAATCATTATTGAATTACGCTTTGTAATAGAGAATCCTATAAAGTCAATTGCGGTTATACAAATAATATTAGGTGAACAATAATGGAAAAATACTTCGATAAATCTTTTAAAAGTTAAAGCTGATAATCTATTATTAACATCTTCAGCTTCAGCTGATGTTAAAGGTTTTAATAAATTAGCATCATACATACCAAATATATAAGAACCATAAATAGAGAATATTACTAATAATATAGAGAAAATATACGTTAAAACTGTTAATTTCTTACTATTTTTATATTGAGCACTAAGTAATGTAGGTATAGATAAAACTAATATTGCATGGAATGAAAATGCGATATTTAATTCTAAAATTGAATAATATGAAATAATTATAATTAGTATTTTAAACCAATTATATTCTAGTACAGATATTTCTTTTTCTAATAATTTATCATGAACAATATATATTCCAAGTGGTATTAATGAATGAATAAATAATTCAATCATTGCCAATCTCATCATTAATTTTTCGGCTGTAAAAACACCAACCTCATTTAACAGTAATACTACTAAACCCAATATACCAATTACTAGTATACAAATCATATTAAATCTATTGGCTCTTTTTTCTGCATATTTATATAATTGACTATTCAATATATCATCTCCCCATATATAAATAACTTTTCTATATAATTATATCATGAATATTCAATTGAATAAAATACTAATTCATAATATAATTTTTATGGTGGTTAGAATGAATTATTTATGTATAAGTGATTTTGAAGGAACATTAATAAAAGATAATAAAACTATTAGTGATTATACAATTGGTATACTTAATAATTTTACAATAAATAATAATTTTGTTATCCTAAGTAATTCTAGTATAAAAGAATTAATTGATTTTAAAAACAAATACAATTTAAATATTGATATTTTTTCTGTATCTGAAGGTATATTCATTATCAATAATAAAGAAATCAAATATATGATTAATCATGGAGATATAAATAATTTAATTATTTTATTTAAAGATTATATTTATACCGCCTATACTAATGATGTTATTTATAATTACCAAGAAAGATTAAAAAATCTTTATCCAAAGGAATATAAAATATGTGATAAATTTAATGATTCAACATATTTAAATATTGCAATTGATATTAAAATAGATAATGATTTTACATCATTTTTAGGTAAAAATGGTCTATCATATAACTGTATTGGGAAAGATAAAAATAGAGCATTTTATAATATAAAAAATACAATTAAAAATAAAGATGATTGTTATGAAATATTAATTAATTATTATAAAAATAAAAAAACTATAGGACTAGCTGATTCCTATAGTGATTTAGTTTTATTAAAGAAATGTGATATTTCTGTTTCAATGAAAAATGGAGATAATAAATTAAAAGAAAACACTGATTATATTACTGATTATGATAATAATAATGATGGTTTAGCATTATTTTTAAATGATATCTGCCATCTTAAGTAAATAGATTGCGTTTTTAGTTTCTGATTTACCATGCTTTATTTTATAATCAAAATAAATTTTATCATTTTCATAATATTCATTAAAATGATAATTAATTATATTTTTAGCTTCTGTTATTTCAAAATCATGGGTTGAAATAATAAAGAATGCTTTATAATCATTTAATTTTTCAATTATTTTAAATGAAGCTTCTAATCTTTCATTTAGATTAGTACCCTTAAATATTTCATCTATTAGGACTAGTGATGGTCCTTTTTTTATACTATCATTAATCTTTTTCATTCTTAATATTTCAGCATAAAATGTAGATACTCCTTCTTTTAGCATATCATTAGCCCTAAGTGATGTATTTATATCTAATATAGGTGAAGAGAATTCTTTGGCAGGTACTATTCCACCTGCCTTAAATAAAATAGATGAAATACCTATTGTTCTTAAAAATGTAGTTTTACCACTCATATTTGAGCCTGTTAAAATAATTCCTTCATTTATTGTTAATGAATTTGGAACACAATTATTAACTAAAGGATGATATATATCAATAAATTTAATTTCGTTTGAAATTGTAGGTATACAATATATTTCATTATCCATACCAATAATTGCTAAAGATAACATTGCTTCTACGTTAGATATAATATCAAATAAATCATTTATTAGATTAATTTTAGTAGTTTTTTTATTATAAATTAATCCCATAAAGAAATCTGAAATAAATATTGAATTACCTAATATATAAAATATTATGTTTGATCTAATTGATAATAATTCAATCGTATTTTTAATTGACTTTAATTTAGGTAATAATTTTCTGATATCATCCTTATATTCATTTAATAATTTTGTTTCATAATTATTATTGATAAAAGAATTAGATATATTAATATATGAATCTATTAAATTTAGGTAAGCTGACGCTTTTATATTAAATACATTATTACTTAAGCAAAATCTAGATAATATAAAATTAGATAATATAAATCCAATTAAGCCTAATGGATTTAAGCCAATTGTAAATATCAATATAAAATATGCAATTAAGCCTATAAATGATAATAATGGTAAAAATGAAAAGAAATTATATTTAATTTTATTGCTTAAAATGCTCAAAATTTCTTCATAATCAAGTTTTGAGGCATGATTTGATATTTGATTAATAGAGGCTTCAATATTTAAAGAATCCTCATTTTCAGATAATTCTAATATTGATTTAGTATATTCAATATCATATTCTTTTCCATTTTTTAATAATTTAGATAATTTTATTCTTCCTCTTTTTGTTTTACATACATTTAAATATTGAAATAAAGAATTATTACCAAATAAATCTAAATCAGACTCCTTATAATCATTTGATTCTAAAAAATCATTACCACTATCAAAAAATGTATTTAAATCATGCTTTCTTCTTTTATAATGCTTTAAATATACTTCTTTCTTTATTTTTAAATGCTCCAAATGATAATAATATTTATTTGTATAAAGCATTATAAAAACAAATAATATAAAATTAATTCCTGACATTATTCCATATAATAAATAATCTTTTAATGAAAATAGCATTATTAAAAATACTACTAGGCTTAATGCAAAAATAATTCTAATAATAGATGTTATAGTAGTGATTTTTTTATATTTATTAATTTCTAAATCTAACATTGATTCATTTTTAAAATTAATCATAAATGCTCCTAAATAAAAAATAAGATGGGATTTTTCCCACCTTATTATACCTTATCTTATTTTATTTTTAAAGGTTCTACATGCCAAATATCTTCATTGTATTGCCTCATAGTTCTATCTGTAGTAAAGAAACCAGATTTTGCAGTATTTACAATTGACATATGTAACCACTTTTGTTGATCTTTATACAATTCATTAATTTCTTCTTGTGCTTTTACATAAGAATCGAAATCCTTTAAAATGAAATAATTATCACTATAGATTAGATTATTTCTAATATCAACAAATTCATTTTGGTCAACATGGTCAAAGAATCCACTTGTTAATTGGTCAATAACCTCTTTGATTCTTGGATCATTTTGATAATATTCCATTGGATTATATCCACCATGAGCGTAAAGGTCAGTTACTTCTTTAGCATTCATACCGAAGATTACAATGTTCTCATCACCAACTAAATCTTTGATTTCAACGTTAGCGCCATCTAGAGTACCTAGAGTTATTGCACCATTCATCATGAATTTCATATTAGATGTACCTGATGCTTCTTTTGATGCAGTTGAGATTTGTTCAGATACGTTTGCAGCTGGTACGATTGTTTCAGCATATGTAACGTTGTAATTAACAACAAATACAACCTTTAATAATGAATTAACTTCTTCATCATTATTAACTTTATCAGCAATTGTATTGATTAATTTAATTACCTTTTTAGCGAATGCATAGCCTGGAGCTGATTTAGCACCAAAGATGAAGCTATGTGGATGATAATTAGCTTTAAATTCAGGGTCTGATTTTAATCTATTATATACATACATAATATGTAAAGCATTTAATAATTGTCTCTTATATTCATGTAATCTCTTTACTTGAACATCAAAGATTGAATTTGTATCTAATGAAATACCTTGAGATCTAAATATCTTATTAGCTAACTCTCTCTTTCTAGCATCCTTCATTTGTTTAAATTTAGCTTGAATCTTTTTATCATCAGCATATGGTAATAACTTAACTAACTCATTTTCAGGATCTTTAACCCAATCAGGACAAACTTGATTTAGAATTTTTACTAATTCTGGATTAATATGTAAACACCATCTTCTATGAGTAATACCATTTGTCTTATTATTAAATTTACCTGGATAATAATCATTGAAAACTTTCATTTCAATGTTCTTTAGGATTTCAGTATGTAGGGCAGCAACACCATTTACACTAAATGAACCATGGATTGCCATATTAGCCATATGTACTCTACCATCCTTAATAATAGCCATTTGGTAAGCTTCAGGTGAATTTGGTCCGTATTTTTCTTCAAATTCAATTAATAATCTTCTATTAATTTCTTCTGTGATTGTATAAATTCTTGGAAGTAATAATTTGAAGATATGTACTGGCCACTTTTCAAGTGCTTCTGCTAAAATTGTATGGTTTGTATATGCACAGCAGTTCTTAGTAATCTTCCATGCTTGATCCCATTCTAAATGCTCTTCATCAACTAATATTCTCATTAATTCAGGAATGATTAGTGCTGGGTGAGTATCATTGATATGGAATACAACCTTCTTGTCTAAATTTCTTAATGTTCCAAATACAGCCTTATGGTATCTTATTGCAGATACTACACCTGCAGAAACAAAGAAATATTGTTGTTTTAATCTTAATAATTTACCTTCATCAGTATCGTCATTAGGATATAACATAGATGAAATTTCTCTTAAATTTCTATGATATTGGAATGCATCATTTTCAGGATATACATCAGCTGGTTCTGCAGACCATAATCTTAATGTAGTTACGATATGATTATTGTCGCCAATAATAGGACAGTCATAAGGTACAGCCTTTACATATTCAGCATTTTTATGCTTAACCTGTAATTGACCATTTACACTAGACATTTCAATATATCCATAGAATGGGATTTCAACAGCCTTACTGTCTTTTCTTATTTCCCAAACGTTTCTATCCTTTAACCAACGGTCAGGATGTTCAACTTGATATCCATGCTTAATACCTTGTTCAAAGAAACCATATCTATATCTAATACAGTTTCCGGAAACAGGTAAGCCTAAAGATGCAACTGAGTCCATAAAGCATGCAGCAAGTCTACCAAGACCACCATTACCTAAACCAGCGTCTGCCTCTTGATGCTCAATTTCATTTAAATCTAATCCTAAATCATCAAAAGCATCTTTAACAACTTTATAAACACCAGCGTTCATTAGGTTGTTAGTAATCATTCTTCCCATTAAGAATTCCATTGAGAAATAATATACTCTTCTTGCTCTAGAATTTTTAATTGCGGCATTTGTTTGATGCCAATCATGTGCGATATAGAATCTTAACATTTCACCTAATACAACATATTGTTGATATGGTGTTGATTGATCAAATTCAACAGCATAATTGTTTTCGACATTAGAAACGAAAGCTTTTTTAAATGTTTCCTTGTCTTTAAAAACTGGGTAATCCATAATTATCCACTCCTTACATTTTTTTATATTAGTATTTTATCATATATAAAACATATTTATATAAATAAAGCGTTTTTACACGCCTTATTTCTGTGTTTTTTTAGTTGTAGTTCTTTGCTTTCTAGGCTTTTTAACTGTTTCTTCTTTCTTAACTTCAGTTAATTCTTTCTTATTATAACCAGCCTTTAAGAATGATATACCAAGTGGTGGAATAGTCATTAAAATAGATTTTGGTTGATTATCTTGCCAATAATCTTCTACCTTTAATGATAATGGATTTACTCTATTAGATCCACCATAAATATCTCTATCTGAGTTCATTATTTCTTCATAATAATCTGCATCCTTTACACCAATACGATAATTATCATATGTATTAGGTGTACAGTTCATTACAACAATTATATGATCATGCCAATCATTTGCGTATCTAACAAAAATATATAATGATTGATCACAATTATCAGCTTGAATCCATTCAAATCCCATTGGATCAAATTCTTTTTGCCAAAATGCTGGTTCATTTTTATACATTGTTGTAACTTCTTTTACATATCTAAATGCTGAATCATGATTTGGATATTGTAATATATTCCATGGTAATTCTTTTTCATAATGCCATTCATCATATGATGCAAGCTCATTACCCATGAATAATAATTTCTTTCCAGGGTGACCCATCATATAACCAATTAATAATCTATAATTTGCAAATTTTTGCCATTCATCACCAGGCATCTTATTTAATAAAGATCCCTTCATATGAACAATTTCATCATGGCTTAGTGGTAAACAGAATTGTTCATTATAATAATATGCCATAGAGAATGTTAATTGATAATGATGATATTTTCTATAAACTGGATCTAATTTAAAATATTTTAATGTATCATTCATCCACCCCATATCCCATTTATAATTAAATCCTAAGCCACCAATTCCACATGGCTTAGTTACATTAGGAAAGGCTGTTGAATCTTCTGCCATTAATAATACTCTATCATCTTTTGCAAAAATATGACCGGATAAATCTCTTAAGAATTGACATGATCCCTCGTTAACGCCCCTATTTACGTTTCCTAGCCAATAAATTAAATTACCAACTGCGTCAACTCTAAATCCATCGATATGATAATAATTCATATAGAATAAGGCATTAGAATATAAGAATGATCTTGTAATACCTTTACCTAAATCTAGATTTACTGTACCCCATTCTTTATTTTCTCTATCCTCTTCTTTTTGATATTCATATAAGAATGTACCATCTAATCTATATAGACCATGCCCATCTTTACAAATATGTCCTGGTACCCAGTCCATAATTACACCAATACCATTTTGATGTAGCTGATCAACAAACCACATGAAATCTTTTGGTACACCATATCTTGGTGTGATTGCATAATAACCTGTACCTTGGTAACCCCAAGACATGTCTAGTGGATGTTCATAAACAGGCATTACTTCTACATGTGTATAACCAAAATCTTTTAAATAATCTATTAGCATAGGGGCTATTTCATTAAACATATTGAAGCTTCCATCTGGTTTTCTTTTCCATGATCCCATATGCATTTCATAAATTAATAATGGCTTATCATATGTCTTAGGATGAGTATACATCCAAACATCATCATGCCACTCATATCCATCTATATCATATACTTTTGAATCTTGTGATGGTCTAACTTGAGAATAAAAAGCATAAGGGTCAGCCTTATATATTCTTTGTCCATCATGAGTATCAATTAAATATTTATATCTTTGCCACTCATAATTTCCTTCTAGGTATGCATACCATACACCTTTTTCATCTATACAATATAATTCTTGTTGGTTTTCAATAAAATGATTCCATTCACCAACTAATTGAACTCTTTTAGCATTAGGTGCATATAATGCAAATTCGCAGCCAATGTTTTCTCCCTTTTCATTTTTTACTAAATGTGATCCAAATACTTCATATGCATTTAAGCATTTTCCTTGATCATAATAATAAAGGAAATCTGGATTTATTTTGTCTCTTACTGACATCTAATCACCCCTTTAATTTAATCGAATCCTTATAGATTAATTATACAATAAAAATATTATATAAACAATAATTATATTATTGTTAAAAAAAGAACCGTTAAAAAAAGAACCCCAAATTGGGATTCTAGTCTGATACTTCTAAGTTTTGTAATTTCTTAGCTGATACTTTCATTAATATTATAAATAACATAATTGATAATGCTAAATAAAGAATGGTAATTACTATTCCTGATACATATGGATTAATTATTGCTAAAACAATAGTTACAATAATTGTCGCAATTGAAATACCCATATCAGTAAATACTGTAATTAAAGTTGATTTATGATATTTATATACTTCAATTTCTTCTTTCCATGATAAATATGGGAAGGCAGCATTAATAATTAATGTATATGCTGAAATAAAGAAACTAAAAATAAATGGGAATACTAATGAAATAATAATTGAAAATATAGTTTGTGGAATAAATATAGCAAATAATATTGCTGATATTAATAATGGTATTAGTGTAACAACATATGAGAATAATAATTTTTCTTTTAAGTATGTCTTAAAATCTAAAGGTAATGATTTTAATGAATAAAAATTCATACCTTCAAGTGATACTGCGGTAGCTGAAGGTGGCATAATACCAATAAAGAATGAAAAGAATATTATTGCGACAAAGATATATGGCTTTAGCTGTAATAATAAATCAACTTTAGTCCCATCTTCTTTTGTTATTATCATACCCTGTGTTTTAGCAACTATAACCATTGCGATAGCGAACACTAAGGTCATTAATAATCCAATACCACATTGCATTAAAGAATTTTTAGATCTAAAGAAATTCTTAATAGTCATATGTCTAATTTCTTTTGCTTGGGATCTTGCAACAATCTTACTAGATTTGGATTTAGAGCCACTTTGACTATTTAATTTAGTAGTAACCATATTATTATGAATTTTATTAAATGCGATTGTAACAATTGATAAAACTATTATTAATAATGCTAGGTTAGAACCAACATATGCTAATAACCAGATTATTTTTCCTTCAAACATCCATTGTAAGAAAAATAATGATGGATTGATATATACTGCTGCATTACCTACTGTATTAAACATTGCTGCTTGACTATTATTACCATTTGAAAAGCCATAAATAAAGGCAAAGGCAAATAATACAACAAAGAATCCAAAAGTAAATACTGTTGAAATAATAGTCTTAACCTTTTGATTTTTAATTAATAATTCAATTAATGAAGTAACTAGTAAGGCAACAAGCATTGGAAATGCTGGTGCGACAAATGCTAGAGGAATTATTACTAAAAATAAAGGATTAGCTGAAATAATTGTATTAACAATACCATTAGGTACTAATACAACTAAAGATATTGCAAGCTCAACTATATATAAATTAAATATTTTAGATAAAACTATATCTCTTTTTTTAATTGGTAATGATGTTAAAATATCATAATCACTACCTAAAAATATTGTTTGCATCTTAGATATTGATGATGTAAATGTAACAAAGGTAGTCGCGCCAAAAAATACTAAAGATAAGGAATAGATTTTATCCACCATTCCTGCTTCCTTAAATGGCATTGCGTAAAGGACACTATACATTGTAGATAATCCTAAGAATAATAATGCCATTAAAATAATGTAAACAAAGAATGTTTGTTGTTTTTTATTTTCTTTAAATTTTCTTTTATCAAGGGTTTCTCTAATATTTACTTTAAGTAAAGTTAATAGATTATTAGTCATTAAAAATCTCCATAAATTTATCTTCTAGTGTACCCTCACCCTTGACTACTTGAGTATCACCAGATTCAATTATTTTACCATTTTTAATGATTGCTATTTTATTACAGAATTTTTCTACTACATCAAGTACATGTGATGAGAAAAATACGATTAATCCTTCATTAGCACATAATTCTTTTAAATATTCCTTCAATTCATATGTAGTTTTAGGATCTAAGCCTACAAATGGTTCATCTAGCACTAATAATTTAGGTTTATGAACAAGTGCGGCAATTAAGCTAATCTTTTGCTTCATACCATGTGAATATGAAGTAATTGGATCTAATATTTTCTTTCCTAAAGAAAACATGTCAGCTAATTTTTCTATTTCAGCTTGCTTATCTTCTTTTACACCAAATATATTTAAAATAAAATTAATATATTCAATACCAGTTAAATGCTCGTATAAAACTGGATTATCAGGAATATATGCTAAATCACTTTTGAATTTCATTGGATCAGATTGAATTGATAATCCATTAAATAAGATTTCACCTTCAAAATTATGGATACCAACTATTGATTTAATAGTAGTTGATTTACCAGAACCATTTGGTCCAATGAAACCATATATATCTCCCTCTTTGATTTCTAAATTAATGTTTTCAATTGCGTATGTAGATGATCCAGGATACTTCTTTGAAACATTTTTTATTTCTAACATTATAATCTCCCCTTTATTTTATTTTTAAATCAGCTATATCACTATATGTATAACCTCTTTGAAGCAAATAAGATTTAATTTTATTGATTCTTGTATAGTCATCATATTTATCATATTTATTTCTAATCTTATTATATAAGATATTTAAGCAATTACAATATAAATCATAATCGATTTCGAAAAGTGATTTTTTAATCAAAGCTTCATCAAATCCTTTTTGATAAAGCTTTGATTCAATCATTTTTATTCCATTATATTTTTTTATTAATGAATTAATTAAATCAATAATTAAGCTAGAATCATCAATTAATTTATTCTTTCTTAATTTTAAAATGATATTTTCGATATCATTTGGATTAGCATCTTTATTTTTTAAATATCTTCTAATTTCTTTTTCAGATTTATTATATGTAATAACATATCTCTCTGCTTTTAAATATAATGTGTCATAATCATTTTCTTTTATAGCTTTAAATAAAATATCTTTTGTTACTTCTTTACCCTTTACTAGGCGATAATTAACAATAATATTTTCATTAAACTTATATGTAATATCATCAATTATTACACTATATTTATTTGTTTTCCCAATTCTTTTTAATGATTTTACAATCATAATAATCCTCGTTTATCGTATTCTCCTCTTACTTCCTTACATGATGTAACAAACATAAAGGCGTCTGGGTCTTGTTTCATTATATCTGAAGTAATCCTATAGGCTTCATTTTTATCCATTGTACAAATAACCATTGTTTTATTCTCACCAGAATATGCACCTGTAACATTAGAGAATGTTACACCTCTATCTAATTCCTTATAAATGAATTCCTTTATTTCATTTGGATGATTTGTAATAACATATAACGTTCTTCTAGATCTTGCTGATAAACAAATTACATCAATTATATATGCCTCAATAAATACACCAATAAATGCGAACAACACTGACGATAATTGATAATGATATGTAAATCCAGCTTCATTAAAGAATCCAGCAATAAATACAATAGTCCAATCTGTTAAATACATACTTATACTAATTGGCACATGTAAATATTTAGATATAATCTTTTGGAATACATCCATTCCACCTGTTGAACCATCATTTTTAAGTGCTATACCTACACCTAGACCAAATAATACTACGCCAACAATTAAGGCTGTTATTTTACCTTCTACTTCAGTTATTGGTATATCAAAGAAAAAGAATGTAGGATCAAATATTTTTTCAAAAACAAATATTACTGCAGGACTTATAATTGTCGCATATATTGTTTTTAAAAAGAAATCTTTACCTAAAAATATTAATCCACAAATTAGGGCAAATGTATTTATGATAAATAAGAATATTGAATTTGTAAACCAAGGTAATGCATTTTGTACATATGGAGTTATTAAAATAGATAAACCCATTGTACCACCTATTACTATTTTAGCTGGGTCTAAGAAGAAATAGAAACCTATATCCACTATTATTACACCTAGCGTTATGAATAAATATTGAATTAATCTTTTCTTTTTGTTATGCTTATTTATTTTATTTATTACTGCATCCATTACTACCACCTGCAAGCTTTTTTAAAAAGCTATACATAAAACCTTCTAAATCTCCATCCATTACTGCGTTTACATTACCTACTTCATAATCAGTTCTATGATCCTTAACTAATGTATACGGAGTAAATACATAAGATCTAATTTGGCTTCCAAAATTAATGTTTGTTTGTTCTCCTTTTAAAGATTTCATTTCATCTTCACGTTTTTTAAGTTCAAGCTCTAATAATTTAGATTTTAAAACCTTTAAACAAATATCTTTATTTTTTAACTGACTTCTTTCATTTTGACATGTTACAACTATACCTGTAGGTATATGTGTTACACGTACTGCTGAATAGGTTGTATTAACCCCTTGTCCACCATGACCTGATGATAAATATGTATCAATTCTTATATCTTCATCATTAATTGTAATATCATCAGTTTCTTCAATTTCTGGTGTTACATCAATACTACAAAATGATGTATGTCTTCTTTTATTTGAATCAAATGGAGATATTCTTACTAAACGATGAACACCTTTTTCAGATTTTAGCATACCATATGCGTATTCACCTGAAATGATTACTGATGCAGATTTAATACCTGCTTCATCGCCCATTTCGTAGTTAATTATTTCAAATTTATAATTCATTTTTTGAGCAAATCTTTGATACATTCTAAATAGCATTGATGCCCAGTCCATTGATTCTGTACCACCAGCACCTGGGTGAAATTCTAAAATACAATTACAAATATCATATTTACCTGATAATAATGTTTTATTTTCTAATTCTTCTAAATATTTTTCTAATGATTTAATTTCATCAGATAACATTTCCATCATTTCAGGATCACTAAAGGCATCTTCCTTTGAATCAACTATTGAATTATACATAGTAATACCTTGATTATAGCTAATGATATCTTTATTTAAATTATTCATTTTAGAAATAATTGTTTTAGCTTGATCAGGGTTATTCCAAAAATCTGATGCTTCAGATTTTTCTTTTAAAATATTATATTCTGGAATTTTATCTTTGATGCATAAGGCATCATAAATATCATCTAATCTTATTTTAGTTTCTTCGATAAATTTGTTTACTTCATATTTTTCCATAGAATTCACCTATACTATTTTAATATTTCTTATTAAAATATTCAACCAAAAAATTATGGACTCCGAAAAGAGTCCATATGATCATTTCTTTAATTCTTTTAAAAATTCATCAATTCTATTTAAAGCAATTTTTAAATTTTCAATTGAATATGCATAAGAAATTCTTATAAAGCCATTACCTGATTCTCCAAATGCGTTACCAGGTACTACAACAACCTTTTTTTCATTTAATAATTTTAATGCAAAATCATCTGATGACATACCAAATTGTCTAATATCAGGGAATAAATAGAAAGCTCCCTTAGGTTCAAAGCAAGGAAGTCCCATTTCCTTTAAGCGATATAAGACATATCTTCTTCTTTCATCATAGCTTTCTTTCATTGAATTAACATCATCATCACCATTTCTTAATGCTTCAATTGCGGCATATTGACTTTGAGTAGGAGCACACATAATAGTGAATTGATGTATTTTAGTCATTTGCTTGATAATAGCTTCAGGTCCACAAGCGTATCCTAAACGCCATCCAGTCATAGCGAAAGCTTTTGAAAACCCATTAATAACTAATGTTCTTTCTTTCATATTTGGAAGTGATGCAATAGATGTATGATTACCAAAATATGTTAATTCAGAATAAATTTCATCACTAATAACAAATATATCTTTTTCAATTATTACTTTTGCAATTTCTTCTAAATCCTTCTTTTCCATAATCGCACCTGTAGGGTTATTAGGAAAATTCATAATTAAAATTTTTGTTTTTGGTGTAATTGCTTCAAGTAATTCTTCTTTAGTTAATCTAAATTCATTTTCATTTTTTAAATTAATAGTTTTTACAATACCACCAGCAAGTGTTACACATGGTTCATATGATACATAACAAGGTGTAGTAACAATTACTTCATCGCCTGGTTCAAGCATAGCTCTAAATGCGATATCAATTGCTTCACTACCACCTACAGTTAGTAATACTTCATTTATTGGATCATATTGTAATTCATATTTTCTTTTTAAATATTTAGTTATTTCTATTCTTAATTCTTTTAAACCGGAATTAGATGTATAATGGGTTTTTCCTCTTTCTAGGGAATATATACCTTCTTCTCTAATATGCCATGGTGTATCAAAATCAGGTTCACCAACTCCAAGTGAGATAGCTCCTTTTATTTCTGATGCGATATCAAAGAATTTTCTAATTCCAGATGGCTTTATTTCTTTTACCTTTTGGGATAAGAAATCACGCATTATGCACTCACCATCATTCTATCATCGTCCTCTTCAGATACAAGTGAAACACCATGATCCTTGTATTTCTTTAGAACGAAATGTGTTGATGTAGATAAAACCGAATCAAGTGTAGATAGCTTATTGAATACAAACTTAGCTACTTCCTTCATTGATTTACCTTCGATTAATACCATGAAATCAAAGCCACCACTCATTAAATAACAGCTTGTGACCTCTTGGAATTTTGATATTCTTTCAGCAAGCATTTCAAAGCCTTGATTTCTTTGTGGAGTAACCTTTACTTCAATTAATGCAGTAACAATTTCCTTTGATGTATTATCCCAATTAATTAATGTAGTATAACCACAAATTATTTTTTCATCTTGCATTTGTTGGATTTCATTCGCGAGTTCCGCTTCCTCGATACCTAGCATTATAGCCAAGTCATGTAAGTCAATACGGCTATTAGTTTCAAGATTTCTTAAAATTTTTTCTCTCATAGTCTCATTCATAATAAAATCCTCCTAATTTTCTTTATTAACATCAAGAAATTCATTAAGTCTTGAAGATAGTTGTTCAATTATTTCTTCATTCTTAAAGATTTCTGCTGTCCAATTATAAAATGCTTTTTTAGATAATTCCTTTTTATTATCTTCATAACTAAATTTACCATTTAGATTTTTAAAATTAGTTATTATTTCTTTTTTAGAATAATTTTTAACAAATTCAGGTGTAAGTATAGCACTATATCCATGTCTTGTTGATTCTATTCTAACTTCAGTATAAATGTTATCATTATGGATATATGCGATTCTTATATATCTATATGGAGATATAACACAATCTAATTGTTCTTTTTTTAATCCTCTTCTATTTAATTCTTTTATTATTTTTCCTTCTTTATAATCATCTAATATTTCATTAAAAATTGTAACCTTTTTAGGATAGAAATATAGATAATAGATAGTAACTATCATTAGCATATAAAAACCAAATGATAATACACCAAATGTAGCATAGAAATACCATGCTTGAGGACAAAAGAATAAAAATATAACAAATATAGATGCGATTATAAAATAAAAATAAATAGATCTTTTTCTACTTCTTGTTATAGATTCATATAAAGATAAATTTTTTTCATAATCATTATATATCTTCATAATAACTCCCTATTATGAGTTTACTCATAATTTACTATTAATTTTATCATAAATGTGGTATAAATACAATTAGATTAATGTTAAAGGTGACGTCATGAAAATTATATTAGATTATAAGTATGATAAAAATGAAATAATTATTGTTAAAATAGATGATATTTCATATAAATTTGATATTAATGGACAATCTGCAATAGTTAGTACTTCTGATTATAAATATATTGAAGATGCAGTAAAAATAATTAAAGAAAAAAGACCTTATGTTTATAAATATCATTCATTAAATAATGATTTTTATCAAGAATTTGATAAAGTATTTACTTTTAAATTACCTATTAATGTCATTCAACCATCTAAGTTTTTTATTGATAAAGAATTATTAGGTAAAATTGATGAAAATATAGATGAAGAAAATGTATTTTTCCCTGTAGCAATTATAAATGATGAATATGTATTATTAGATGGACATGCAAGATTATATGCATTAAATGAAAATTATATTAAAATGGTTAATGTATATATAGAAAAGTATGAAGATTATATACCAGATTTTATTTACATTGCCAAAGAAAATAATATTAAAAATATTAAAAATTTAGATGTATTAGAACATGATGATTATGAAAAATACTGGAATGAATTTTTAAAACAATTCAATATATGATTAAAGGAGGCTTTGTTAAGCCTCCTTATTAATTCTTTAAGCTATTTAATGGAGCTGGAATTTGTCCGCCTCTATTTACAAATACATCTGGTTTAACTTTAGATATTTTCATAATAGGACCATATCCTAATAAACCACCAAAGTTAACTACATCTCCTGCCTTTTTACCTACTGCAGGAATTACTCTTACAGCTGTAGTTTTTGAATTAATCATACCAATTGCAGCTTCATCTGCAATTAATGCTGATATTACTTCAGCTGTTGTATCGCCAGGAATAATTATCATATCAAGGCCTACTGAACATACAGCAGTCATTGCTTCTAGCTTTTCAATAGTAAGTGCGCCTGATTCTGCAGCAGCAATCATACCTGCATCTTCTGATACTGGAATAAATGCACCTGAAAGACCACCAACTCTAGATGATGCCATAACACCACCTTTTTTAACTGCGTCATTTAGCATTGCAAGACATGCAGTTGTACCACATGCACCACATTGCTCAAGACCAATTTCCTCTAGGATATGAGCAACTGAATCACCTACTGCAGGAGTTGGAGCTAAAGATAAGTCAACAATACCAAATGGTACATTTAACATTCTAGATGCTTCTACACCTACAAGTTGACCCATACGTGTAACCTTGAAAGCTGTCTTCTTAATAATTTCAGCGATATCAGATATAGGTGCATCTTTAGGAGCTTTAGCTAATGCAGCTCTTACTACACCAGGTCCTGATACACCAACATTGATAACACAATCTGCTTCGCCAACGCCATGGAAGGCACCTGCCATAAATGGGTTATCTTCTACTGCGTTACAGAATACTACAAGCTTAGATGCACCAATGCATTCTCTATCCTTAGTAATTTCAGCAGCTTCTTTTACCTTTTGACCCATAATTTTTACAGCATCAAGATTAATACCAGCTCTTGTTGATCCTACATTAACGCTTGAACATACTAATTCTGTTTCAGCTAATGCTCTTGGAATAGATTCAATTAATTCTCTATCTCCAGGGGCAAAACCTTTTTGTACTAAAGCACTATAGCCACCAATAAAATTGATGCCAATAGCTTTAGCAACCTTATCTAATGTTTTAGCATATAATACAGGATCTCCACCTGATACACCAACAAGCATAGAGATTGGAGTTACTGCAACTCTTTTATTAACAATAGGAATACCATATTTTTTAGAGATAGCATCACCTGTTTTTACTAAATCTTTTGCATAATTATAAATTTTGTTATAAACCTTTTCACAAGATTTATTAATGTCTGTATCCATACAATCAATTAAAGAAATACCCATTGTAATTGTTCTTACATCAAGGTTCTCCTCTTGAATCATCTTGATTGTTTCCATTATTTCATTATTAGTATACATGATTCACCTCAAGAATTAGATTTTATGCATTAAATTGAAAATGTCTTCATGCATAACATGAATTTCTAGATTTTTCTCTTTTCCTAAATTAACTAATTCATCGACAAAATCATTAAATTCAATATTTAAATTATCAATATTAATAACCATAAACATTGCAAAATAATTATCAATGATAGTTTGTGTAACATCATTAACGTTTGCCTTATGATTAGCACACTTTTGTGCTACACTTGCAAGAATACCAACTGTATCCTTACCTACAACAGATAAAATAGCATTCATAATTCTTACCTAACCTTTTTAAAATATTACTTTTCTATTTTACTATAAAAGAAAATTATAATAAATAATCCCTATAAGATTATTACGAATTGAAAACGTTTTATCATCTTATAGGGATAAATATACGAAATAGTTACAATTTGAATAAATCAAAAATGTCGCAGCTGAGATAATCAAAACTACAAAAACAGGTAATAAAAATCTAGCAACTAGGAAAAATCCATTTTTGCTTCCTTCAACATGCATTTTAGTAAATTGATCTGTAACTATGATTAATATTAATATTGGTACAAATACAAAGATTAACCATGAATAATCATTATTAACATATAATTCTAATATTACACCATATCCACCAGACATTAATATCAATGCCCAAGATAAGGCCATTATTACTACTAATCCATGTAAAAATAATAACATTAATATTGAATTTGCTTGTTTATAATTCTTAAAAAAGAAATTATAAATATATAAACCCAATATAATTATTAGTGATATATAGAAAAAAATTGAAATTATTAACCCCACTATATGCACTTCTATCACCCAATTTCTTATTATTTATTATAGTATATTTTTTTTATTTAATCAATATTATGATATTTATAGTATAATATTAAGTGGTGGTATATATGAAAACTGAATTTTATAATCTGATTAAAGATATTATTAGCACTGATGAATATCAATCAATGAAAGAAATCAAGCATCATCGCTATACAAATACATATATGCATTCAATTAGAGTAGCATATTTATGCTACTTACATTACCTAAAGCATCCTGATAAATATGATTTAAATACACTTTTAAGAGGTGCTTTATTACATGATTATTATTTATACGATTGGCATCATAAAGGTAATCCTCATGTTAGGCATTGCTTTGTACATCCAAAAAGAAGCTTTAAAAATGCTACAAGAGATTATGGTGAATTAAATAAATATGAAAGAGATATGATATTACATCATATGTGGCCAGTAACTCCTATTCCACCACATACTAAATATGGCTGGCTAATTGTTAAAATGGATAAGAAAGCTGCAATGCATGATTATGCTATTAAAATGAGATATAAAAAAAGAAAAAGAAAAATGAGAAAATTAGAAAAACAAAATAAAAAAGTCATCGAATAAGATGACTTTTTTCGTTATTATGGTCTAAATAATTCATTATTTACTGGTGCTGGATCTTGATGTGGTGCATCAGTTAAAACAACAAATCCTGGGAATGATGTTTTAAATACATCTCCTCTTAATACGATTGATGCATTAGCTCTAGCTTCATCAATTGATTTATATCCTACAGGGGCAAATAATGGAACAATTTTAGAATCAGGTTGATTCTTATCTTTCTTATTAGCATTTACATCCTTTTCCATTTTCTTGCATAAATCAACTACTTTTAATCTAAATTCATCATTTATAGCAACAAAATGAGGATATACAGATGGGAATACTACTATCGCATAAATAGTACCATCTCTTTTACAAATAATATTTGGGAAATCCTTTCTAGGGAATCCTGGTTCAATTTTAAATCCTTTTGGTAAGATTATATTTTTAGTAATATAATCTACTGCCATCGCATGTAATTGCTCTTGATTTATTTTATCAGATTCTTGTAAATTCTCAGGAATACCATCAGCCCATATAGATTCTGGCATTTCTGGATTATTTAATTCTTTATTATCATTCTCCACTTTCAACTACCTCATTTCCTTCATCTTTCTTTATAAAGAATTTTAATATTTTTTTAGGGAAGAAGCTTACAGCTTCAGCTAATACCATAGGAAGTATTATTACAGCCTCTTTATAAGCATTTCTTCTTATTTCTTCTTTTGTAACTACATTACCATCAGAATATAGATATCTTCTTGTTACACATCCTATTCTAATAGTTAGTAACGCATTCGCTACACCGTCCATTATACCATCAATTGCTTTACCTAACAATGGTATTTCTGCAATTGCATTAGCTGCAGTTCTTGGCATTACATCATTTATTGTTAAATTATCTAATCCTTCAGCAATTAATGCAGTAGCAAATACATTAACAGTTAATTTAGATAAATTCTTCATAGATGGTCTAAATCCACATTTTTCTACTATATCTTTTATCATATTTAGGTTAACTGTAAATGTTGTAGCCATATCAAATCTTGCAGATTGACAGATTGCAGTTGATATCATTACTACTTTTGCTTTTTTAATAATGATACCATTGATTTGTTTTCTAATTGATTTTTCAAAAACATAATTTAAATTAACTAATAGTTCTTCATTTTGTCTATATTTAGTTAACATTAATACTTCATCATTTGGTAAATCATTATTCTTAATAATATTTTTAGCAACCTTTTTATAAATAGTCATAGCTCTATTACTATGCTTATCAGTTGTAGTAATAATTGATAACGATGGACTCTTAACAATTATTACAATTGGTCTTACTATTGCTAATAAAATTACTAAAACAACTAATACATAAAAACCAATTTCTAAATATATTGATATATTTCTTAACTTTTCACCTACATTTAGAATTGAGCTTAATAATATTAATGAAAATATAATTAAGACTCCAATTCCAATGGTATACCATAAATACCTTGCTCTATCTTTTTTCTTTTTCATAATTATAAGCTAAATGTAGCATAGAATTTTTCTTGTCTATTAGGAGAATATGATTCTCTATTCTTTCTTAATTCTTTACTACCCTTATCACTTTCTAAATTTATATATTTAACATTTGCTTGAACACTTCTTGCAAAATATGATAATAATTCTTCTTCAGCACCTTTAATTCCTGGCATAGTAATTAAGGCATGGACACAGCCTTCATTATTCATAATAGTACCTATAACAATACCAATTATCTTTTCTCCATCAGATATTTCTAAAGCTATAATATCTAATTCATATAAATGCTCCATAGCTTGCTTTATCATATTTAGTTTAGCAAAGAATGAATTGTCAACTGTATCTGATTTTACTTTAACATTCCAATCATTCATAAATTCAAGTACTTGTGGAAATTCATCTTTATTAATCATTTTTACAAATGCATTTTTATAAGTTCTTCTAAAATCATCTACTGCTTGTTTTTGTTTTTTATATTTAGAATGAGAATATATAGATAAATCTACTGCTTGATAAATATAAGAATTAAATTGTTCATTCTCGTGAATTTTAATTCCAAGCTTTAAAAATTCATATTTATATTCTTCAGATATCGGCGCAATATAGAAATCATATCCATTTTCTTTAGCATCTTCTCTCATTATTTCAATACCTTTAGCTAAATCGCCATTTCCAAATGGTGGATAATAGCACATACCAATATCTGGCATTAAAAATCTAATAAAAATAAATTCATTGGTAAATGCTATTTCTGGCTTATATAAATCTGACCATAAAAATAACCAATTTGGATTATATGTATGCAGCCAAAAATTTTTAGTATCTGTGAATGCTTTTAGTTTTCTTATATCTAAATAGCCTAGTTTATGGAAATTAATCATAGAATCGCCTCCACTATTTTGATTATACCAAATTAATACATTAATTTAAATAAAAAAACGATAGCTTTTACACTATCGTTTTAGTTATTTACGCTCTAGCGTTATTAAATGTATTGTTAATTAAATTAACATACTTTCTCTCAAAGCATCCAAGGATAGAACCTTTCTTACCATTTTCAGGGTAATATTTAATAAATGCAATTGAAAGAGCATAATTATATGCAGCCCAGAAATAATCTGAATCATATGGATCAGATGAAGACTTTCCTTCTTCAGCTAATTCTTCAGTGAAACAATCAAGTGTTTCTTCTGAATCCTTTAATCCAACAATTTCTGAATAGATTGTATTGAATGGTGAATCATAACATACAAATTGAGTATTTGCGTTTGCAGGATATACATAATTATCAGCTGCTTCTTCTGAATCATCAGCTATTTCATCATCAATCTTTACAGATTCAGCACACATAAAATCAATGAATTTATATACTAAATCTTCTTTTTCTGGTGATGAATCTTTTGTGATAACTAAATTATCACAGAAAGCAATTGTGTCATCAGGAATATAGATATCAAAACCTATTTCAATATCTTTATATTTTCTTACACTTGAATCAGTAATTATATCAAGCATTTCTTGAGTTTCATCTACAGTAATCTTTTTAGCATTATATGCATCAACTACTCTTGTTGCAGCTTGTTCTGCATAATAATATAAGAAATCTCCTGTCCACATGAATCCTAAATCAATGTTTGTAGCAACGATATCCTTTTTGATTGTATCTGTACCCCAAGCATCATAATTCATTTTTTCAATTAGCTTTCTAATTTCATCTAATTTTGATTGAGGTAATTCAACTGATGGATCATAGCCTAAATATCTACATGCTGCATAATATGCATGTTGATGTGAATCATACATTGCAACTTTCATTCCAGAAGGTAATGATTCTCTATTAAATAATGATGCCCATTGATTAGATGATTTAGTAACTGCATCTTCTAATCCATCTTTTAATGTAGAATACATGATACCCCATGTACCCCAAAGATATGGAACATAATAATTTTCAATATCAGTTTTAGTGCCAGCAATCATATCTTCTCTAATAGATTCTACACCTTCTCTAATATTTTCATCAGGGCTATAATTTTCTAGTTTAGAGAAATCAATTGGCTTAATTAAATCTCTCTTATACATTTTCATAACCATATAGTCACTTGGACATACAACATCGTATACTGTTGTACCTGCTGAAACCTTTGAATAGAATATTTCATTAGATTCACCTAAGTCCATTAAAACATTACAGTTATATTTTTCTTCGAATGCGTCAATTAATGACTCATCGATATATTCACCCCAGTTTAAGAATAAAAGTGTCATTCTTTGTGAACATGATGTTACACTAAATAGCATAAACACAGTTAGGAAAAATAAAAGAACTTTCTTTTTCATTATCTTTTACCTCCTGTAGCTTTTCTAATATCTTTTTTAGCCTTTGCCATAATTATTCTATTCTTTAAAACATTGTAGATAATAATAGCAAAAATCATGAATACTGTTAAAGCTGTAGAGAATGCATAAACACCAGGGAATAATGATTTTCTACCAATAGATGAATAAATCCAAATTGATAATGTATTATAACCATTACCAGTTGTGAAATATCCAACTACGAAGTCTTCAAATGAAATTGTAAATGCTAAAACCATACCTGAGAAGATTCCACCTTTAATAGCTGGAATAATAACCTTCCATACTGATTTAATTGGCTTAACACCTAAATCTAGTGATGCATCAAGTAGGTTAGGGTCTATTTCTTTCATTTTTGGAACTACTGATAAAACAATATATGGGAATATAAAATATACGTGTGCGATTAAGATTGTCCAGAATCCAAATATATGCTTATTTATTGGTAATAATAATGAGAAAATAAGCATTAATGAAATACCTGTAACAATATCAGCATTTAATAGTGGAATATTATTTAGTAATAATATTCTTGATTTAACCTTTGGAGGTAAATAGTGAATACCAATACCTACTAAAGTACCAGCAACTGTAGCAATTGCTGTAGCGATAATACTTGTTTTGAAAGTATTTAAAATTGATTCATTAACAATTCTCTTGCTAAACATATTTGCATAATTTGCAAATGTAAATCCAGCAAATTCTGTTGTTGAATCTGATGCATTAAATGATTGGATAGCAATAATTATTACTGAATAATAAAGCATAACTACTGCAAATATTAATAATAAAATGCTTATTACTTTCCATGTAATCTTTAATACTTTATGTTCTTTATAACCATATTCCTCTAATGTTGCACGATGATAATCTGCTGGGTTATATGGTTTAGTTTCTACTACTTCGTTTAATTCTTTTGTTTCCATTAGATTAGTGTCTCTCCTTCCTTATCAACTTTGTTAATAATTAGGATAGAACCTAAAATGATAATTAATATTACTATTGCTAAAATTGAACCTTGGTTGTAGTTCATATTAATGAACTTTTGTTCAATAATATTACCAATTAATAAGATATTACCATCACCTAATATCTTAGGAATTGCGAATCCTGATAAACATGGTAATAATACCATAATTGAACCAGATACAATACCTTTAGATGCTAAAGGTAAGATTACTTTCCAGAATTTCTTAGTTTCTGTTAAACCTAAGTCTAATGCTGCTTCATGTAATAATGGATCAATCTTTTCTAATGATGTATATATAGGTAAAACCATGAAGGGTAGATATGTGAATACCATACCTAAAATGATTGCAAAATCAGTACCTATAATACTAGGGAAAGAAAATCCTAAAATTGAAGATAAGATATTTTCAGACTTGAATACAGATGCTAAAGCATTAATTCTAAGTAAGAAATTAGTCCACATTGGTAATATTAATATCAATAATACTAAATACTTATTTTTGATTTTTGATTTATATAGAGAATATGAAATTAATACTCCAAAGAATATACAAATTGCAGTTGTAATAACAGCATATTTAATTGAATTTAAAAATGCTACTAATGTTGATTTTTCTGTTAGGATTGTAAAATTTGTAATTGTAGCTTCCATTCCACCAACAGATATACCTTCTGAATCAACAAACATAAGGAAGATCATAACTACTACTGGTACTAATGCGAATAAATATAACCAGAATAGATATGGTCTAGACATTCTGTCTAGGTGATGAGAAACTTGATGAGGTGGGATTATTTTATTGGAACTAGCTTTTTGCATGATCCATCAACCTTCATCAAACAAATTTCATATGGGTCAACTGATAAACCAACATTTTCATCAGTCTTTATATCCTCATATGTATGAACCTTATATTCTTTTCCTTCAATATTAACTAGAAGTTCGAAATGAACTCCCTTAAATACAGATGAATTAACATGGCCAATTACCTTAGCCTTTTCTAGAGGTACAACGTCCCAATCCTCTGGACGAATAACAACATCTACTGCTTCTCCATCTTCAAATTCATATCCTACTACATCAAAATCAGTACCTAAGAAATGAACTACATTTTGTTTTACATAAGTACCATCAAAAATATTTGATTCACCAATGAAGTTAGCAACATAACGATTATTAGGCTCATTATAGATATCCTTTGGTGTACCTAATTGTTCGATTTTACCATCCTTCATAACAATGATTCTATCTGACATTGTCATTGCTTCTTCTTGGTCATGTGTTACGAAAATAAAGGTAATACCTAGATCTCTTTGCATTTCCTTTAATTCATATTGCATGTTTACTCTTAATTTATGATCAAGAGCTGATAATGGCTCATCTAATAATAAGATCTTTGGCTTTAATACGATAGCACGTGCTATTGCAACACGTTGCATCTGACCACCAGAAATCTTGTCAATTCCTCTTTGCTCGAAGCCAGATAGATTAACCATTTCTAATGCAGCCTTTACATCCTTATCGATGTGTCTTTTAATTGTTTTATTGATGTCAAAATAATTGCATCTGTTAGGATTTTTCGCACCTACTCTTGTACGTTCTGCGATAGTTTCCTCTGTCAATTTTTCGATTCCACCGTAGAATTCGATTAATCCTTTTCTACCGATGTTTTTCAAACCGAAAGCAACGTTATCATAAACGTTAAGATGTGGGAATAATGCATATCTTTGGAATACGGTATTAACTGGTCTAGCATATGCTGGTAGATCATTAATAATTTTACCATTGACGATTATTTCTCCTGAATTTGGATACTCAAATCCGCCGATCATTCTAAGAGTGGTTGTCTTACCACATCCTGAAGGACCTAAAAGTGTTACAAACTCGTTTTCGTAGATAGTAAGATTAATACCATCAACGACGCAGTTATCACCATAGTACTTGACTATGTCGTGAAGTTCGATAATTGGTTGTTTCAACTCAATTTACCAAAAGAAAAGCTCATGCTTTTCATCCTTTCCTAAAAATTATTTTGTTTTTATTTTTTCTCTTGGCTTGTAACTGGAATTATACCTTAACTCCCCAAAAT
>JAFSWG010000061.1 GCA_017444645.1 Acholeplasmatales bacterium
ACGGCTCTTCATACCAACTAATCTATTTTCAACGATATCTAAGATACCAATACCATTTCTTCCACCTAATTTATTTAATTCCCAAACTAGGTCAACAGCATTCATCTTTTTACCGTTAACTGAAGTTGGAATACCTTTTTCAAAATGAATAGTTACATATTCAGGCTTATCTGGTGCTTGTTCTGGAGATACACCTAACTCTAAGAATCCTGGCTTATTATATTGTGGCTCATTTGCTGGATCCTCAAGATCTAAACCTTCATGAGATAAATGCCATAAATTCTTGTCCTTTGAATAATTTGTTTCTCTTGAAATACGTAGAGGAATATTATGAGCCTCAGCATAATCAATTTCTTCATCTCTTGATTTGATTGACCATTCTCTCCATGGAGCGATAATTGCCATATTTGGAGCGAATGCTTTAATAGTTAATTCGAATCTTACTTGGTCATTACCCTTACCTGTACAGCCATGGCAAATTGCGTCTGCGCCTTCTTTTAATGCAATTTCAGCAATTCTTTTTGCAATAATAGGTCTTGCAAAAGATGTACCTAATAAATATTTTTCATATTTTGCACCAGCTTTAACAGTCGGGAAAATGAAATCTTCAACAAATTCCTTATTTAAATCTTCAACATATAATTTAGATGCACCTGTCTTTAATGCCTTTTCCTCAAGACCATCAAGTTCATCTGCTTGTCCTACGTTACCAGAAACTGCGATAACTTCACAGTTATTATAATTTTCCTTAAGCCAAGGAATAATAATTGATGTATCCAATCCTCCTGAATACGCCAATACCACTTTTTTAATATTTTTCTTATCCATACCTTTTTCCTCCTAATGTATTTATTATATCAAAAAAAGGCATCTCTATCAACTATAAGAGACGCCTTTTAGCGCGGTACCACTCTTTTTGCATATCTTAAGATATGCCACCTTTAAATATTCATCTACTAAGGCTCGTTTCAGATAATTTCCTTGCCATGCTTCCACCATCCACAGCTCTCTATAAATTCCATGTCTCTTACTTTTCCTTTATCATCGACGATATAAAAGATTAAAAAAGAAAAAAGGACTTATGGTCCTTTTTCTTCGAAAGGACAATAATTATGAATAACATAAATATTGTTCTTTCATAATTATACTCAAGTTTAAATATTAAACTATCTTTGCTAGGGTATCTATTAAGGAACCGGCCCAAAATAGATACTTCAATTATATTACATTCGAGTTCAATGTCAATACTTTGATTTTTATTTTATACAATTAAAACGTTTTCAATCGTATTTTATTATTATAAATAATAACATTTTAATATAATGTGCTATAATTCACTCGGTGATTGAAATTATGGATAATTATTTACAAAAAGCTTATTGTATGCATCAAACTGTTAGAATATATGCAGCAATAACTACTAATATGGTAAGAGACGTACAAGATAAATTTAACATGTGGCCTACTAGTATCCAAGCACTAGGTAGAACTTTAACAATTGGTGCTATTATGTCATGCACATATAAAAATGATGATTTTATTAATATAAAAGTTAAAGGTGATGGTCCTGTAGGACAAATAATAGTTGAAGGCCACGATGGCAAAGTTAGAGGATGTATATCTAACCCAGGTGTATTTTTAGAAAACAACGATGGCTCAGTAAATGTTACACATGGTGTTGGCGCTGGAGAAATTGAAGTTATAAAAGATTTACATATGCGTCAACCATTCTCTTCTTCTTGTGAAATTGTAAAAGGTGATATCGCAACAGATTTTACTTATTATTTCGCTAAGTCAGAACAAATACCTTCTTCTGTTGGCTTAGGAGTTGCTTTTACAAATGATTCAAAGGTAAAGGCGGCTGGAGGATTCCTAATCCAAGTAATGCCTGGATGTTCTGATGAAGATTTAACAAAATTAGAAAATAAGCTAAAAACATTAAAGCCTTGTACTAAAATGATTGAAGAAGGCTATAACGCTGAAGATATCATTAAAGAAATTACTGATGGAGATTATGAATTACTTGAAACAAGAGAATTAAAATATGAATGTAATTGTTCTTACGAAAGATTTGAAAATGGTTTAAGAACATTGGGAAAAGAACAATTATTTGATATTATTAATACTGATCATAAATGTGAAATTACATGTAATTTCTGTAATAAAAAATATACATTTGATGAAGCTGCATTAACAAAAATTGCTGATTCAATTAATAAATAATAATCATATATAAGACATAAAAGAGTGCGTACTCAAACAACGCACTCTTTTTCTATACTTCTCTTATTACATTTTTAAGTAATGATAATAAATAACATTTAATTGGAAGCTTACTAACACTTTCAATATATTCTTTATAAATACCTAATTGTCTATCATATTCTTTATGATCAATATTACTCAATTTATAATCAATAATATCAATATGATCATCATATACAACAAGCAAATCGATAATACCATGATACATTTTACCATCTTTATTAAAATAGAATTCATGTTCATGATATGTACTTGCATCCTTTATATTCTTAAATAATTCATTTTTTAATACATTAGATACAATATCATAATCACTCTTATCCAAATAACTAATATCAGGATTATTAAAATCAATTGTTTCCATTATCTCATGTAAATGATTACCATAATCAAGGTTTTCTTGTTCTTCATCCGACAATACTTCTATTACCTCTTTAGAGATTCTATTTTTCTCAATTACATTACCTAAATAATCATTTAATACATAATTGATTTTTTCTCTATAATCAATATTCTTTTTACTGATTCTATGCTTATAGTCCTTAGATAATGGTATTTCATTTTCACCAACAAAATAATCAGAAATATTATCAAAAGCGAGTGCTAAAATATTTCCCATTGTATTTACTTCATTATAATTTGATGGAATAACTAAATCATCAGGATGTAAAATTATCATTTTCTCTCTTGTTCTAGTTAAGGCAACATAAAACAATCTAATTTTTTCAGAAATATCTTTTTTTCTTAAGTTCTTAATTCCTACTTCTTTTATTATTGATACACCATTTTCTGGCACATAATAAAAGCCACTTTCAGCTAAATAACCAACATTATTTCTATATTCTGATTGATTAAATTTTGATGATAAATTACAGAAATAACAAATAGGAAATTCTAATCCTTTAGATTTATGGATATTCATTAATTTAACACCAGGACTATTTTTAACTGATATAGTATATTTAACATCATTATCATTCTTTAATAAATCAATAATATAATCATTAATATCAAATAAAGACTCTCCAATTGAATTAATATTTTCAATGAAATCCATTATATATTCTAAAACGACTAATGATTCACTAACATTTCCAATTTTGTATAGTTTTTCTTCTACCTTATATTCTTTTAAAATATTTAAATAAATATCCTTTGCTGAATAATTAAAAATATTTTTAGAAATATTTTTTGCTATATCTGTTATTTCACTTACAATTCTTTCCTTATTATTTTTAGTTTTAGAAACAATTTCAAATAAAGAATTATCATCTAATTCAAATAAATAACTTCTACCAATAGAATAGAATGAATGATAATATTTCTCATCATATTTTTCTTTAGCTTCAGAAATAACTAAATTTATTAAATTAGAAATAATTGGCATAATATCATTATCAGTCAATTTACTATCAGCATTTATCGCAGTTGGAATTCCATTAAATTCAAATATTTGCTTGAACAAATTAAAATTACTTCCTCTATCCATTATCACACAGATATCAGAATATTTAATTTCTCTAAATTCTTTTATATCTTTATCATATATTTTTGATTTAGAATCTATCAATTTCTTTATATCTTTAGCTACTAAAAATGCTTCTCTTTCGGCTGTTGAATATTTTTCTTCTAATTCATCATTTTTATTATTGAATAAAACAATATCCATATTATATTCAATTTCTTTATACTTGTCATAAGTATCGAAGCCATAATTCATTTGATGTTCTAATATATAATTAGCATCTCCCATTTCATCAGTCATGGCATCATTAAAAATTGTATTAATATTATTTAAAACTTCTTTTCTACTTCTAAAATTCTTATTTAAATCAATTTTTATTCCACCATTGTTATTCTTATATGATTCATATTTATCTTTGAAAATATAGGGGTTTGCATTTCTAAATCTATATATAGATTGCTTAACATCACCAACCATATATAAATTATTGTTAGCTACTTTAGATATAAATGCTTCTTGTAAATCAGATGTATCTTGATATTCATCAACTAATATTTCATATATATTATTCTTAATTTCATCTAGAATATCTTTATTATTTTCAATTAATGATATTGCCATCTTGGCTATATCAATGAAATCATAATAATTATTAGCCTTTTTAAAATTATTTAGCTGTACATTTAATTCCTTTATTATTCTAATAAATAAATTACTAAAAGATTTTGTAGAAAGAATATTATCTTTCATTGATTCTTCATTATCAAACACTAATTTATCCCTGATTTTACCAACCATTTCTGTAACATTTTTTCTAGCCTCTTTATACTCTTCAGTACTATTTTTGGCCTTACTTTTAAAGCTAAATGAATTGATAAAATTATAAATATCTTCATATGTTATTAGATTATTAATACTAGATAATACACAATCAATTTCAGAATCGAATTTATCATTATCCATTGGCAATACGCTTTGTAATTTTATTAATGTATTTGATAATGCTTTAATATCATCACGTAATATTTTAATGTAATCTTTTATTAATTCTTCAATGTTTTTATCATTATAAAAATCATTATATGAATCAAGATAGTTATTAAAATCTAATTTCAACAATACCTTATAATACATATTAACAATATTTGATTTTAGATTAGCATCATCTTTATCCTTAAAATACATAAAATAATGATGTAATTCAAGATCGTTATTTTCATATAATTTATCTAATATTTCATCTAAAAACTGATTTATTTTAACATTTATATAATATGCATTAGCTATTTTTATATCTGGAGATATACCTAAAACATAATAGTATTTTTTTACTAAATAAAGTGAATAACCATCAAATGTAGTTATTTTTGCAGAATCAATATATTTTAATGCTTCATTACAAAATTTATTATCACTTAATTCCTTTAATCTTTTTCTTACTCTTTCACGCATTTCTTCTGCCGCCGCATTAGTAAATGTTAAAACTAATAAAGAATTAATATGATGTCCTTCTTGAATTAATGTAGTGATTCTTTCTGTTAAAACTGCAGTCTTACCAGAGCCTGCGCCTGCTGAAACTAAGATATTAGTTCCTCTTTTACTTATTGCTTCTAATTGTTCATTTGTCCAGGCCATAAAAATCACTCTCCTTTAAGGAAATTATTTTTAACAATTTCAACCTTGTCTTCTTCCTTAACGAAACAAACATCCTTGAAATTGCAATATTCACAACCAATATTGGAATTACCTATAACCTTAGGATTTATGTTGAAATTTCCTTTTCTAATGTTTTCGTAAACATTAAGCATTACACCTTCAACTATATTAACTAAATCATCCATTTCATCATTACTTATTACTTTAGAATTTTTAGACATTTCTCCATTTTTATTTCTTTTTAAGTTTCTAATATAATTAGATGTATCTAAGAAATTATCGATATGATTCATAATTTCATCATCTTTATTAGTAAAACCAAATAGTTTAAAATTTGGATAATCCTTTGGTCCTATTTTTTGTAAATAAAATCCAGTAATTAATGGATTATTAAACTCTTCTGATTTCTTTATCATCAATAAATAGATTGGTAATTGTAAATTAAATCCATCAGAAATATTATTTAATGATGCTTCATCAGCACCTGTTTTATAATCAATTATCGTAACATAGGTTTTAGCACCATCTTCAATTAATATTTTATCAACAAAGCCTTTAAATATTAATCTATTATTATCATATGGTATTTGTATTTCATATTCATTTTGGACTCTAGTATGATTAGTTTCGTGTTCTTTATTAAAATCAATTACTTCCTTTAAAATTAAATCCATTGAATCAATAAAAAATTTTTCTTTATTAGTTAATAGTGAATCTATTCCATAATTAGCATTCTTTTTTTCATTTAATACTTCTTGAATTGCGATTAATTTATTTGCCTCAAAATCATTATTTTTATATGCTAATTCTAATATTTTATGTGAATATGTACCAATATATGCAGCAAGACCTGATTCAAATTTATCTAAATATAATACTGATGACATTAAATATCTAAATGCACATTTTGAATAATTAGACATAGATGAATATGAAAGCTTTATTATCTCTGGTAGATACTTTTTCAAATTATCATCACTTATTCCTTTAAATTTATTATCAAAAGACAAATAATTAATATCATATATTTTCTTACTGCTTTCTTCATCCATGCTGCCATATTTAAAATATTCATCTAAAATATTTCCTATTATTATTTTATCTTCGCATTCATTAATTCCTATTGTTGTATCATAATTTGTTGTATTGTAACCTAATTTTTCTATTAATGGTGAAGGTAAATATGAATCAAATGGAGATTTTAGTTTATAACTTATTTTATAATTAAGATTTAGATTTAAATTATTAATAACTACATTTTCGTATTCGATAGTATTATCAATAGACGTATCTAAATTCATTTTTGATAATATATCATCATTTAAAAAGCCATCATCACTAAAAATTGGCGGAATATATGTTTGATTAAATCCAATAATAAAAACAATATCATCTTCTTTTATTGATGGAGAGCCTAAATCAACAAGCTGAATTCCATCTTCATATATTTTTCTATCATAATTTATATTTTTTAATTCAGATATTACTAAATCCTTTGTTTCTTTAGGACTATAATTATACAGATGGTATGCATTTATTAAAGAGATTATATTCTTATAATATATTGAATTAGAGTATTTAGCTTTTATACCATCTATAAATGAATAATAATCATTATATTTATCAATATTGTTTATTATAAATTTAGCGATTGGTGTAGATAATATATTCTTTTCACTCTTAAAATTAATTGGAATATTATAAAAAGCTTCTAATCTATGAAAAACAAAATCATAGTCACTAGAATAATTTGCAATCTTAATATTATTAATAGAAAATCCATTATCTAATAATTCCTTTATTGAATTAAAAACATATCTTGCTTCATCATCTATATCAAAAAAAGAATATACATCTCTTTTTATTAATTCCCTTTTTTCTTGTTCGATATAATTATATTCATATCCTTCTTTTTTTAATACATTAAATAAAAAATCTAGTTTTTTAGAATGAATATATCCCATTATTGTAATAGGTCTTTTTCGTAGATATGATTTATAATTTTCGTCATCAATAATCATATCTTCATTTTTTAGATATTCATAAATTTCTTTTAGAAAATTTAATTTTGGATTATCAAAAAAAAGATCAATGTATTTTAAATATTCTATATATTCTTTAGCTATTTCAGGCTTGATTTTATATTTTAATATAAGTTTAACTATTCCTTCTTTTTTTACATCAAAAAGAAGCTTTTTTAATAATTCATCCATAGATAAAAAGGTATAATTGTGTATACCATTCATTCCATTAAGAAATCCTTCTTTAAAACTATTTTCACAAATAATAAATCCTTCTTTTACCATAATATCGCCACCATCATTTTTATTATATATTATCTCTATTTAAATAAATAGAGATATTTTAAAATAATGAAAAAAAAGATAGTGTCTCCACTATCTACCAAATGTTTCTAGTATTCTTTCTTTGTATTTATTCTCTAAAATATCATTTTTAAATGCGATAAATACTAATCTTGTAACTTCAGAATCTCCTAACGCATCATGAATTTGAGATTCACTATTGTTATAATAAACTCCAAATAATTTAAATAAGCCTGGATCATTTTTTAACTCATAATAATTCTTTATTAATTGACATAAATTAATATATCTAGTCTTATTTTTAAGCGAAGGTACATTGTTAATATCATAGGAATCATTTAATACTAATTGATCGTTTTTACCAAAAACCACTATTGCAGGATTATATTTAAATAATAATTCATTGAAATCATTATAAAAAGATTTATATTTAATACATTTTTTATAGAATTCATCTTGTGATATTCCTAAAAAGTCTTCTGCCCTTTTAGATAATTCTTTGTTAATTTTTGGTTCAATATAATTTGAATACTTATTAATGACTTCAAATTTATCATCACAAATTTCTATACCTGCTTGAATGACTTCTGTTCTAAATCCTTTGCCTTTAAATGTGTATGAAGGCATTGTCATTTCCAAATCTAAAAACATTGTATTTCCTAAATTATTTAAGAATTTATGTAATGATTTATTTAATATATTTTTATCATAATATACTATATGATCATATTTCCCTATAGCTTCAAGCTTATATACATAAGATACTCTATATGCTAAATATTGACCTTTTCTAGATATATATGATTCATCATATTCAAGCTCTATCCAGTTATCTTGATATAAATATCTTTTGAAAGTATTCATTTGACTATTTTGAAAATAGAAAAATTTAATTGATTTATATAATTTAATTCCAATAACCTTATGATCTAATTCAATCATATGGATTAATCCTCTAATTTTCATAAGTCAAATTACTCCTTTCTTATTTTTTTACAGATATAGACATTCCATCTCCAATATCATAAATTGCAGTATCATAATCACTGTTATTTAATAATGATTCATGGAATTCATTTAATTTCCTAATTAAACCTCTAACACTTCTTGAATAATTTTCTATATTATCCTTATCTTCTACTAAACCATGGAAAAGCATATTGTCGCATACTACGACTCCGTTTTCATTTAATAAAGGTGTATATAAATCAAAAAATTTATGATATTGAGCTTTAGCTGCATCAATAAATATTAAATCAAATTTAATATCTTTTACATCATCAAATGCTAGAAGTGCATCTTTAAAAATAATATGTATTTTATTATCTAATCCAGCTCTTTTTATATTTTCAATAGCTAGATTATACATATTTAAATCTCTTTCTATTGAATAAACATTAGAACCACTTGCCCTTGCCATTCTAATTGCAGAATAGCCTATAGCCGTACCAATCTCTAATATATTGATTGGTCTTTTTGTTCTTATAATTGCTTCTAAGAATGATAAGCCCTCATCAAAAATAATTGGTACTTTATGTTCTTTAGCATATTCTTTTAATTCAAGTTCTAATTCATTAAATTCTAAATTATTTTTCACAAGAGTCACAGCCTTCGCAGTCACAATCTTCATCGCATGAATCACAGCCATGACAGCCTGCACATCCACCACCACATCCTGGTGTTACATTGTTTTCATCTGCGTAATCATTCAATAATTCTTCAAGCATTTCCCATTCTTCTTCAGTTTCAACTCTATCAAGATTTCCGGTACCACCGTTTTCTTGAGTATAGCTTGCTGCAGAAATATCACCAGTTTCTCTTACTTGAAATACTACATAATCCTTAGAAAAATCATCAGAATGATAAGTAAATAAAATATCAGCGATGATTTCTTTTCCATCTTCACGAATTAATGTAATTGTACGATCTACCATATTTTTCTCCTATCTAAAGCTAATTTTATCTAGGTAATTTTGTAAAATTACTACTGCGGCCATTTCATCTTTCTTTTGTCTTCTATCTTTTCTTCTTACATTTCCAGAAATCATAGCACGGTCAACAATAACAGTTGTTAATCTTTCATCCTCTAAAATTACCTTTATATCAGTATTAGCTTCAATTTTATTTTTAAAATCAGTAGAGATGCTAGCTCTAATGCCAGCATCTCCGTTCATATGCTTAGGATAGCCTAATACTACAGTTTTAATATTTTCTTTTTTACAAATATCAATTGTAGCATTAATTGCATATTCATAATCATCATCTTTAAATCTTAATGTATCATAGCTTCTTGCTAAAATGCCTAGTTCATCAGATATTGCAATACCTAATGTTCTAGAGCCTAAATCAAGTCCTAAATATTTCATTAAAATGTTTCCTTTACATGATTTAAGGCTTCATCAAGCTTTGAAGGATCCTTACCACCTGCTTGAGCAAGATCAGGCTTTCCTCCTCCGCCTCCACCACAAATTTTTGTAGCTTCTTTAACGATAGCTCTTGCATCAAATGGTTGATTTGCAGCTGCAACAAATGTTACCTTAGCACCATCAGTTGCTCCAAGTAATACAAAGCTTAAGTTCTTATTATTTTTTAAAGCACTAGCCATATCTTTTAATAAATTTGAATCCATTGTATCAGCTTTAGCTACAAGCTTTGAATCAACAATTAATGAATCATATTTATCTAATGCCTTTAATGCATTTTGGCTCTTCTTTGCATTATATGCTTTTTCTAATTCTTTATATGCTTCTTGTGCCTTAGCTAATTCTTTACGAAGTGCTAAAACATATCTATAACCAAATACTTCAATTGGTCTTGCAATATAATTAAATTCAACTTCAATACCTTCTTGGTATGCAGCCTTAACAAGCTCTTTTCCTTTGTTAACAATTGTATTTAAAGTATCCATAACATTAGCTTGGCTTGCTTTAACATGCTCCATACAATTATTTGATGTATATGCCATACATCTAAATGTCCCTGAACCAATTGATTCAATTGAAGCAATTGCGAATTTTTCAATATCTAGTGTATTTGATACATGTGTACCAGCACAGAATTCTTTAGATACACCCATATCAACTACTCTTACTTTATCTCCATATTTTTCAGAGAATAGCATCATTGCACCAAGCTTCTTTGCTTCTTCGATTGGAAGAACTAATGTATTAACCATATGTGCTTCAGTAATATATTTATTTACTAAATCCTCAATCTTCATAATCTCTTCATCAGTAGGATTTGAATAATTATTGAAATCAAAACGGCAATATTCTGAACAAACTTGAGAACCTTGTTGATGTACATGGTTTCCTAAATTTGCTTGAAGTGCAGCTTGAAGCAAATGTGCTGCCGAGTGGTTTTTACGAGTTAAGTCTCTATTTTCCTTATCAACTACTGCAAATACTAAATCTCCAACCTTGAATTGATTTCTATCTAATACATGTAAATGTTGCCCATTAGGCATCTTAACTACATCGATTACATTTACATCATCTAATTTACCTTTATCACATAATTGTCCACCTGAGAATGCATAGAATGGAGTTTCATCTAATACAACAGCATTATCAAATACAGCAATTACTCTACTCTTTTGGTTTGTACAATCATATCCAGAAAATTTAGATTCTTCCTTGAAGTTTAAGAATTCTTCATTTTGTCCACCCATTGAATTTTCATCTTTACGAGCATTTCTAGCTCTTTCTTTTTGTTCTAATAAGAATTTCTTAAAGCCTTCAGTATCAACCTTTAAGCCTTTTTCTTCTGCATACTCAATTGTTAATTCAATTGGGAAACCATAAGTGTCATATAATGTGAATGCATCTTCACCTGAAATAATACCTTTTGAACTTTCAGCTAAAGCATAGAATTTCTTCTCACCTGCAGCTAAAGTAGATAAGAATTTTTCTTCTTCAGCTGTGATTATTTGCTTAACGATATCTTTTTTTTCATGTAAATATGGATAGAATGGATCCATAATCTTGATTACAACATCAACAAGCTCTGACATAAATGGTTTATTAATACCAATTGATTTTGCATATTTAGAAGCTCTTCTTAATACTCTTCTTAATACATATCCTCTACCTTCATTTGATAAAGTAGCACCATCAGCAACTGCGAATGTAACAGTTCTAACATGATCAGCAATAACCTTAAATGCCATTTGGCCATTATATTTAACACCGGAAATTTCTTCTGTCTTTTTAATAATTGGCATAAATAAATCTGTGTCATAGTTAGTATCAACTTGTTGCATTACACAGCATAATCTTTCAAGACCACAACCTGTATCAATGTTCTTAGAAGGTAATTCCTTATAATTTTCTCTTGCAACACCTTCTTTTGAATTAAATTGAGAGAATACAATATTCCAAATCTCAATGAATCTATCATTTTCAATATCATCTCTAATTAACTCAGGTCCTCTAGTATCATACTTAGGTCCTCTATCATAGAACATTTCTGTATCTGGTCCACAAGGTCCTTCACCAATTTCCCAGAAATTTCCATCAAGTGGAATTAAATGGTCTTCTGCAATACCATTTTCCATCCAATATTTTTTAGCATCATTATCATGAGTGTAATATGTAATATATAATTTATTCTTATCAAATCCAAACCACTTAGGATCAAATAATAATTCAACTGCAAATTTAATTGCTTCTGGTTTAAAATAATCTCCTATAGAGAAATTACCTAACATTTCAAAGAATGTATGGTGTCTAGCAGTCTTACCTACATTTTCAATATCATTTGTTCTAATGCATTTTTGAGCATTAGTAATTCTTGGACATTCAGGTACCATCGTACCATCGAAATATTTCTTTAACGGTGTAACGCCAGCATTTGTCCAAAGTAATGTTGGATCATTAACAGGAACTAATGAAGCAGATGGTTCTACTAGATGTCCTTTTGATTTGAAGAAATCAAGCCACATTTGTCTTATTTCACTTGAAGTCATGTATTTCATAAACTTACCTCCATGCGTAATTGTACGCAATTTATAACATTATTATTATATCAAAATCATATATCAATATCAATTGTTAATATTAAAATATTAAAGCGCAGAAAATAAATCACTTAAAAGATAATTCGTCATTACTTAATACATTATCTATTTTAGGTATATAAACTTCTTTTTCTGGTATTTCTATTATTGTATTTGTAGTATTTCCTCCATCCTTTGAGGAACCTCCACAATGATATAATAACCAATTATTTGATTTGTAATCAATTATTATATATCTTGAATGAAATTCATATTTATTTGAT
>JAFSWG010000062.1 GCA_017444645.1 Acholeplasmatales bacterium
ATTATTTATAATAAAAAATATTATGAAATTAATCATAGAAGTATATTAGGATCATTAATGTCATTAGGTATAAAAAGAGAATGTATTGGTGATATTGTAATCAACGAGCAAGGAGCATATTTTGCTGCAACTAAAGAAATATCACCATTTCTATTAGAAGAATTTAAGTTAGTAGGAAAGGCTATTATAGAAATAAAAGAAGTAAAGAATGATATTATTAATATCATTAAATATGATGAAAAAACATATTTTTTAGCATCTATTAGATTAGATTCTATAATTGCTGAAGGATTTCATATATCAAGAAATGAAGCTCAAGAAATGATTACTTTAGGGCTAGTTTATATAAATCATATATTATGTCAAAACTCTAGTCATAATGTAAAAATAGATGATATAATTAGCGTAAGGCATAAAGGAAAAATAAAGCTAATGGAAATTGGTGGCAAATCTAAAAGTGGTAGAATTGCTGTAACAATTGGAAGGAGAATATAAATGGAAAAAATTGGAATTATTGCAGCTATGAATATTGAAATGGATATTTTATTAAATGCAATGAATGAATATGAAGAAACTAATTTTATGGGATATAAATTCTATGAAGGATGCATTAATGATATAGATATAGTTTTAGTAGAATCAGGTGTTGGAAAAGTAAACGCAGCTATGGCTACTACATTACTTATTAGTGAATTTGCATGTGATTTTATATTAAACACAGGTATAGCTGGTGGATTAAAGGGCGTAAAAACAAAGGATGTTATTATTGCAGATGGATTAATGTGGTATGATTTTGATATTAGAATATTTGGATACGACTATGGTCAAGTTCCACATATGCCAAAGATTTTCCCAGTAAATCCTGAATGTATTATGTTAGTTAAGAGTACTTTAAATAAATTAAACATTGATTATAAAACTGGATTAATTTTATCTGGAGATAAATTCGTTTCAAGCTATGATACTCTTGGTTTAACAAAAGATATGGGTGCACTTGCTTCAGAAATGGAAGGCTGTGCAGTTGCTCAGGTTGCAACAAAGGCTGGAGTTGATTTTGTTGTTTTAAGATATATCTCTGATGTTGTTGGTGAACCATCTCAAAATGAAGATTATTTAAAATTTGAAGAAGAAATGGCAAGAAGAAGTGCTTCAATTAGTCTTGCTTTAATTAATGGATTAAAATAATGAAAAAGTATTATGCTATAAAAACAGATGATTTTAATACTATAGTAGAATCATGGGATGAAGCAAAAGAAATAATACAAGGATTAAAGGCACCAAAATATAAAGCATTTCAGACTATAGAAGAAGCAAATGCTTTTATAAATGGAGAAGAATTAAAACAAAAAGATGATTATCCTTATATGGCATATACTGATGGTTCTTTTAATAAAGACAATAATAGATATTCATTTGGCTGTGTTTTATTAATGAATGGGAATGAATACCATTTTAAAAAAGGATTTCCAGAAGATGAATTTTCTTCATTAAGAAATGTTGCAGGAGAAATAAAAGGTGCAAGCTTTATAATTAATTATGCAATTAATCATGATATAAAAGAATTACATTTATATTTTGATTATATTGGTATAGAAAAATGGTATATTGGTGAATGGAAGGCTAAATCTTCAATCGCAATAAAGTATCAAGAATTTGCAAAAGAAGCTAAAAATAAGATAAATGTTATATTTCATAAGGTAAAAAGTCATGCGAATGATTACTACAATGAAATGGTAGATAAGCTGGCAAAAGAAGCATTAGAAGAATAATTTCTGATGCTTTTTATTATGTTCCGAAAACGATTTACACCAATTATTTTAAAAAATAATTGTATAAAAAGTCATAATATTATAAAATGGTTGTGGTATGAATATTATAAATGTAGGAGGATATATGACTCTTTATACAATTATGTCTTCATTAGGTATGGAATTTGATGCCATATGGCAAGCCATACTTTTCATATTAGGTGGCCTTGGTATTTTCCTTTTTGGTATCCATATGATGGGTTCAAGCCTAAAGGAATTAGCAGGAGATAAGCTTAGAGTAATTATTCAAAAATCTACAAGTACTCCAATAATGGGTATGATTATGGGTTTCTTAGTTACAATGCTTACTCAATCATCATCAACTACAAGTGCAATTGCAGTTGGTCTAGTTGGTGCTGGTTTAATGACATTTGGTCAATCAATTGGTGTTTTACTAGGAGCTAACATCGGAGGTACTGTATTACCATTGTTAATGGCAGCAATGCCTTCATATATTAAACCAGTAGTAGCAGTTGGATTAGTATTTGTTGGAGCCTCAATGATTTTCTTCTTCAAAAAAGAGAAAGTCCATCAAGCAGGGTCTGTTATTTTAGGCTTTGGTTTAATATTCTTAGGATTATCATTAATTGATACAAGCTTTGAATATATTCAAGAGACACAAGCAGATATGATAAATCAGTTATTTACTAATTTATCAAGTGTACCTGAACTTGGTGTTTTAGTTGGTATATTATTCACTGTAATAGTTCAATCAAGTGCTGCAACAATTGGTATCGTACAAGGTTTATTCGCTACAGGATCATTACAATTATCTGGTGCTTTAGCATTAATGCTAGGTGCAAATTTAGGTACAACGATAACAGCAATAATAGCTTGCCTTGGTTCATCAAGAACGGCTAAAAAAGTTGCTTTTGCAAATATGCTTATTAAAGCATTTGGTGTTGTTGTATTTACAATAATATTTAGATTTGCATTCTATCCATTAATGGAAATAATAGATAAATCATTATTTGCAAATGATATGAATAATCCATTAATTATTTCATTTGGTCATATTGGATTTAACTTAATTAATTCATTTGCATTATTAGCATTAATTAAGCCGTTTATTAAGGTTTGTGATAAGATTATTCCAGAGATTACAGAAAAATCTATTGAAGATTCTTTACTAGACTATACATTAATTAAAAAATCACCTCAATTAGCTTTATCATTTGTTAAGAAAGCAATTGATTATATGGGTGAAGAAGTAGAAAATTATACAGTAATTGCTAAAACTTACGCATTTAGTAGAGATGATTCATTAATTGATTTAGGAATAGAATATGAAAGAACAATTAACTGTCTTGATAAAAGAATTCATGATTATTTAATTAAATTAACTATTCAAAATATCGATTCTAAATCATCAACATTAATTTCTAAATATTTAGATTTAATCAAAGATTTTGAACGTGTTGGAGATCACTGTACAAATCTATTTGAATTCTTCCATGATAGATATGAAAAGGATATGCATTTATCAGATGATGGAACACAAGATCTTGATTCAATGTTTTCTACAGTTGAAACAATGGTTAAAAATACAGTATTAGCTGTTAAAAATTGGGATTCAAATTTAGCACTTGAAACAATTCCTTTAGAGGATGAAACTGATAATTTAGAAGAAGCATTAAGAGAACGTCATGTTCATAGAGTTGAATCAGGCGTATGCTCATTCATTAACACTGAGCACTACGTTGAAATATTATCTAATCTAGAAAGAATGGGAGACCATTTAAAGAATGTATTAGATAGTATTGTTACTGTTGAATATTGTAAAAATGATGAATTCCATCATTAAAAATATGCTAGGATTAATATCCTAGCTTTTTTGTGTCAAAATCAACTTATTTTGAGTATTTTATGTTATATACATAAATTTGATTTTATTTTATAATATAAGTAAAGATAGGTAGAGGGGGTGTTGTTATGAAAAGATTATCTAAGTTTATTCTTTTTTCCGTTACATTTCTTTTTGCAGTCGTAGCAATACAGTCCTCTACCTATGCTTGGTTTATAAGTAATTTATTTATAATCTACTATGAGTATGATGATGGTGGAACAGCCGCTACTACATATCGAGATTTAAATGCGGTGTATGGGAAAACATATCATATTGATAGCCCTGTAATAGATGGATATGAGCCTGATATGCCTTATATTGAATTTATCTATACTGATGTTAAAGCTTTCACAGTAAAATATCATAAAGTAGAACAGGATGAATATGAATTAATTATTAATTATCTTGATGAAGATGGAAATGTATTGGCTGATCAATATAAAGAATCTTTACCAAATGGAGAAGAATATAATATTGAATCACCTTATATCTATGGATATACACCTGATATCAATAATGTATCAGGCACATTAACTGAAAATAAGACAATTGATGTTGTTTATACTAAAAATACTTATTCATTATCAATTAAATATATTAATTGGTATGGAAATGAAATAAGTGACGAATATCATGCTGAATATAAATATTTAGATGAATATAATGTTGAATCACCTATTATTTATGGATATACACCTAATGTTTCTGTTGTAAGTGGTACAATTACTAGAGATGAAATTATTTATGTATCATATGGACCTAATAGATATAGATTAACTATTTATTATAATGATGAAGATGGTAATCCTATTTCTACAACTTATACATGCTCAATGGATTACGGTAATAATTATTATGAACCATCACCAGTAATATATGGATATACTCCAGATATTGAATGTGTTCAAGGTTTATTAGATAAAGATTACATATATACAGTTACATATTATAAAAATGAATATGATTTAGTAATTGATTATGTTGACGAATCAGGCAATAAAATAACTGAATCATATAATTCAACTTATAAATATAACGATACATATGAAATAGAAACACCAAATATTGCAGGCTATGAAACTGATATAGAAAATGTATCTGGAACAATTTATGCCAATACTAATATAGTTGTTAAATATAATGTTTTAAGCTATACATTAACAATTAATTATTTAGATTTATGTGGTAATAAATTAAAAGAATCAACAGTAATGGCTTTAAAGAATTTTGAAGAATATAATATTACTACAGAAGAAATTGAAGGATATTATACTGATGATTGTAATGTTAAAGGAAAAGTGAATGGTTCAGATTATACTATTGATATTAAATATCATAAGTGTAATACACTACATAGTGGTGAAGAAGTAGCTATAACTATTACAACGTTTGTAGCGAATATGGGATTATTTTTTGCAATTGTATTTGATATAATTAAAAAGAAAACTAAAAAATAATTTAAATGCCAGGTAACTGGCATTTTTAATGTGTAAAAATACTTTTAATATAGTATAATATATTCATATTAAAGGAGGTAATTTTATGGCTAATTTTATAATTGAATCTGAATATAAACCAACTGGTGATCAACCAGAAGCAATATCTAATATTACCTCTAATTTTAAAAAAGGAATTAAAAGACAAACATTATTAGGTGCGACTGGTACAGGTAAGACATTTACAATGGCAAATGTTATAAAAGAAATGGGAAAACCTACATTAGTTTTAGCTCATAATAAAACCTTAGCAGGACAATTATATAATGAGCTTAAAGCAATTTTTCCTAATAATCATGTTGAATATTTTATATCTTATTATGATTATTATCAACCAGAAGCTTATGTTGTATCTAGTGATACATATATTGAAAAGGACGCAAAAATTAATGATGAAATAGATGAGATGCGTCATAGTGCGACTGCCGCATTAATGAATTACGACGATGTAATAGTTGTAGCATCAGTATCTTGTATATATGGTATTGGTGACCCTGATGATTATAAGGATACAATGCTAAATATAAGAGTTGGTGAAACTTATAAAAGAAAAGAATTATATACAAGACTTGTTGAAATGCAATTCGAAAGAAATGATATTGATTTCAAAAGAGGTTCCTTTAGAGTTAAAGGTGAAACATTAGATGTTATTCCACCATCAGAACATGCTAAAGGTATTAGAATAGAATTTTTTGATGATGAAGTAGAAAGAATTAGAACATTTGATGTATTAACAGGTAAAGCAATTGATGATGTTGCTTTCTGTAATATCTTTGCAGCAACACATTTCGTTACTAATAAAGCTAAATTAGAAGAAGCTATTAGAAGAATTAAAGAAGAATTAGATTTTGTTCATAGAAGATTTTTAGATGAAAATAAGCCTTTAGAGGCTGAAAGAATAATGCAAAGAACAAAATATGATTTAGAAATGCTAGAACAAACAGGAACATGTAGTGGTGTTGAAAATTATTCTAGACATATGTCATTAAGAGCTGAAGGTGAAACACCAGCTACTTTAATTGATTTCTTTCCTAAGGATTTCTTATTAATAGTTGATGAATCACATGTTACTTTACCTCAGGTAAGAGGAATGTATAATGGAGATAGATCAAGAAAGCAAAATCTAGTAAATTATGGCTTTAGATTACCATCAGCACTAGATAATAGACCATTAAAATTTGATGAATTTGATAATAAAATAAATCAATTATTATGCTTATCAGCTACACCTGGAGATATTGAATTGCAATATCCAATTACTGAACAAATTATAAGACCTACAGGACTTTTAGATCCTATTATTGAGGTAAGAAAATCAATAGGTCAAGTAGACGATATATATGCTGAAATTTTAAAGAGAATTGAAAAGAATGAAAGAGTATTAGTTACTACTCTAACAATTAAAATGTCAGAGGATTTAACCGCATATTTAAAGAACTTAGGATTAAAGGTTGCATACCTACATAGTGAAATAAAGGCAATAGAGCGTCTTGAAATATTAAAAGCTCTTAGAATGGGCAAATTTGATGTTTTAGTAGGTATTAATTTATTACGTGAGGGTCTTGATTTACCAGAAGTATCTTTAGTATGTATTTTAGATGCTGATAAGCAAGGCTTCTTAAGAAGTAATAGAAGTTTAATTCAAACAATCGGTAGAGCAGCAAGAAATGCTAATGGTATGGTAATAATGTATGCTGATCAAATATCAGAATCAATGGAATATGCTATTAATGAAACAAAAAGAAGAAGAGAAATTCAAATGGCATATAACGAGGCTCATGGTATTATACCTAAGACAATCATTAAGGAAATACCTAAGACTGTAACAATGAAAAATATAGATGAAATAGCTGATGTTAAATCAACTAGAAATAAGGTATTAACTAAGGCTGAAAAGGCACAATTAATATTAGAGCTTGAAGAAGAAATGCGTCAATATGCAAAAGAATTAAATTTCGAGGCAGCTGCAGAAATAAGAGATGCCATTTTCGAGCTTAAAGCATCTAAATAGGAGTTTATATGGAATTAAATGAAACTTTTAAGGTTAAAATAGATTCATATGATATAAATGGATATGGTGTTTGTCACATTGATAAGAAAATTGTCTTTGTTGAAGGAGCTATGGAAGGTGAAACTGTAATAATTAAAATTACAGATATACATTCTAAGTTTTGTTTTTCAAAAACTATTAAGATTTTAGAAAAATCAGAACATAGAATTGAATCATTATGTCCATATTCAAAATATTGTGGCGGTTGTGATTTATTACATATGGATTATGAAACTGAATGTAAAATAAAAGAAAATAGAGTTAGACAAACATTACGTAAATTTAAATATCAAGAAAATCCAATTATTAAAAATGATAATTTATATGGATATAGAAATAAAATAATGGTGCCATTTAGAAAAGATGAAGAAGGCGATGTTATATATGGCTTCTATGAAAAGATGACACATAATGTTATATCAATGGATAAATGTATAATATCAAATGATAAATCAAATGAGATATTACATTATATAGCTAGATACTTAAGTATCTTTAATGTAAGTATCTATGATGAAGATAAAAATAATGGATTATTCAAAGAAGTAATGATTAGAAATACAGCTACTAATGAATATATGGTAGTTTTAGTTACAACAGCTGATTATGATTTTAGTAACCTAGTTAAGTATTTAAATAAAGATTTTCCTGAGATTAAATCTATATATTTAAATATTAATTCTAAATTAACTAATGTAGTATTATCTAATGAATATAAATTATTATATGGTAATGAAACAATTACTGAAGATATATTAGGATTAAAATTTAATGTATCACCTGCATCATTTATGCAAGTAAATCATGATAATTGTGAAAAATTATATTCAGAGGCTATTAAATTAGCTAATTTAAATAAAGATATGAATGTAATAGATGCATATTGTGGTATGGGATCTATTACACTAAATATTGCTAAACAAGTAAAGCATGTATATGGAATCGAAGTAGTAGATGCAGCTATTGTAAATGCAAATAATAATAAATTATTAAATAATATTAATAATGCTGATTTCATATGTGGTAAATGTGAAGATGAAATAAAGAAATTAGTATCAAAAGAAAATATAGATTGTATATTCTTTGATCCGCCTAGAAAAGGCTGTGAGAAGTCTTTCTTAGATACTGTTATTAGTATGAATATACCTAGAATAGTTTATATTTCTTGTAATATAGCTACAGCAACAAGAGATATAGAAATATTAGAAAAAGGTGGATATAAATTAGAGTCTGCTACACCTGTTGATTTATTCAGTAAGACTTCACACGTTGAGACGGTATGCTGCCTTTCGCGGAAAAATTTTGAAAAATAAGTCGAGTAAGTAATTATACTATGTATAATTAACCGAAAGTTATGTCTAAAACTTATAGTATTATTGTTTAGTAATATTGTAAGTTTTTTTTAATAGAATAGTTATATTGTTTATGTTATAATAATGTTGTTAAAAGTTAATACTTTAATATTACAATTTATTATCTTCAAAATTTATGTAAAGATGAACGGAGCAAAGATTATATTGGAGGTAAAATATGGAAAAAGAATTAAAACAATATGATATGAATAATCTTTACAAAGTATTAAGGAGATATGATGTTGAAATATTAAAGCATTATAATTGCGAAGAAGAATCAGATGATGATTATTTCTTTTATGGAATTAGCAGTGATATTATTTCAAATGCTTTAAACATATTAACAAATTATTTATCTGGTAATATTGAATCCGCTGGTGTTGATTTAAGCGCTAGAACAATTCTTGAAGCAATGGTTATTAGAAAGATGGATGCTTCAGGAGAAATAACAGCTAATCAAAAGAAAATCTATAGGTATTTGTATGCTTATGTTGATATTGACAATTTTCATTCTATTATGAAGGATATGCCAGAAGAATTTGAAAATGAAAATTTAGTAAGATTAGAAGAAGACAGAGATATAGCTAAGCAGGCAATGATTGAACATTTTGGATGTTCTGAAAAAGATTTAAAAGATAGAAAAATATCAATTGATGATCCTTGTTTTTATCTAAAGAAAAATCTACGTGAAGATATTAGATTTTCTAAACTTCTAGAAAAGTATCCTTTAGGTGATGGAAGTGAAATAGAAGCTTATGAGTTTTTCTCTATGTTTATCCATCCAAGATGTGAAATGGATTTTAGAGTTCAAGAGGGACTAGTTGAAATAAGAAAATCATACATAGATAATGTTCTTAATTATGTGTTTGAATATTTGAAGTCTTGTGATTTGTTATGGTATGAAGAAAAAGCATTAGATTTTGATCATGAATTTTTCTATAATCCTTTACTTGCTAATAATGTTACTAATGTAAAAGGGTTTGAATATCTTATACATTTGATTAAAAATCAATTATGTAATTTGCCTACTGGTTATGATGCATTCACATGGCAATTTTTAGAACGAGTTAGATACTTGGTTATTGATATGATGACTTCACTTTCATTAGGCTATAGAGAACATGTTATTGCTATATTTAAGTCATTTGTTGAAGAATATAGCATATTTTATGCTATAGGCTCAGTAGAAACTCAAGAAGAGTTTGATTATATTAAACAAGCTTATTGGATATCTTCAAGAATACAATTAGATGCTCATTTTGAAAGGCTTGGTGCAAAAGACAAGACTGCTTCAGAAGAGGAAATTAGAAAAATATATGAAGAATTTTATAAAGATAGGTATAAATTAAAAGATTATCAAAAATTCTATTGGGAATTAAGAAGAAATAGTTTATATTTTCTCGGAAAAGAAAGAAAAAGCTACAATAAGTTTGTTAGGGAATTAATTGAGGAGGTTTTTGCTAGTAATGAAGCAGAAAGTAAAGATGTAATGACACTTTATAGAATTTCAAAGGATATGAGTCATGCTAGTGGTTATAACTTTAATGCAACAGCAAGTATGGTTGATGCATCAGCACAGAAAACTTTGATTTATACATATCAATTATTATTACATTTTATAATAAATGCCTCATTAACATTGGAAGAACACAATATTAAAACAAATGTTAAGCCACTAATAGATGCTATAAAAGATTTACAATCCATGAATGCTGAAGCTTTGGAGAGAATAATTAAAGAAAATATGAATTTATTCCAAAATAAATTTGTTAGTTAAGAGTTTAAATTAATGATGGATATTCAATTGGATGTTATGGGTTAGATTCCATAGATTACGCTAAGCTTTTATCTGCTAGATGGGCTGAATTAACTAAAACAGAAGATGAATGTGACTTTATGTGTGACAAACCATATTGGAATTCTTTAAAAGAAGAAAAATAGTTTAATTTTATTTTATTACTATAGTAATAATATTTTTAAAACGTATAAAAAAGAACTCAAAAAAATGTACATCTATTAGATGATTATGATATAATTAAACCAAATGAGGAGATAACAACAATGAATTCAAAAGAAACAAACGATTCTTCTGCTAATGCACAAAGCAACGGATGGACTTTTCAATATGTTGCAGCATTAGTTATTTTTTTGGAGCATATGCAACAAGCTAAATGTTTTTGCGTAGAAGGTACTGATGATATAGTTGTATTTTTAAAAGATGATAAAAAAATATGTGCTCAAGCAAAAAGTAGTTTGAATCAGGATATTATTTGCCAAATACATTTTGAATCTATTTATGAATCTATAAGAACACTATCTGTTAATAATGATGCTGATAAACTGATTTCTGTTTTTAACTATCATAAACCTTTTGGTAATAATGATTCTTTTTCTAGTAATCAGTTTATTGATAAAAAAAGTTATGGAAATTTAACTAGTAAGGTTCAAAAGAAATTGAGTGATTATGCAAAAAAAGAATCATATTGCATTGATTTTGAGAAAATGAAGTTTTGGTTTATTCGTTTTGAGGGTGATGAACCAGAAAATGGGTTAAAGGATTATTTAAAGCTTAAATTGTTACCTGTTTCTCAAAAATCGATGTTTTCAATGGATGATTTAATGGAAAAGTGGCTTCTTATGATTCAATTGAATGCAAGAGATAAAAAAAATAACATTGGATTAGATGTTATGTGTGGTACACTTTTTGGAAAAATATTATCAGGAACATCTTTAGAAAAAATCTTAGAATTAATAGATATAGAAATAGATCCAAGTTATGAAAACGAATTTGAAGTATTTTTTAAAGATTATTTTTCAAATAAAAGTCAAAGCTTTAGACAATATAATATTATTAATGCTGATTTTGTTGATTTCCAAAATAACAAGAAACCAAAAAAACAAGATATGTATAAATTATTTGTAGACGAGTATTGTACAAAAGATAAGATTCCTACTGAGATTATTTCCTATTTTAATGATTATGATGACAAGGAAAATCTTTCTCTTGATATGTATAAATTGTTTGTTGCTTATGTATGTTATAAAAAGAATATTATAAATTCAATTAGGAGCATTTTTGACTATGAAGATAATTAGATTGATTATTAAAGATGCGTATAGAGAACTTTTTAATAAGAATTTTAAATGTAAAAATTTAATATGGTCTCAAAGTAACTCAAAAGGTAAAACAACTTTAATTAGATTTATATTGTTTTCACTTGGCTATGATGTTCCTTCCACTAAAAAGATTAATATGAAGTCTTATATTACTGAATTAGAAATTGAAAACAATAATAAATTTTTTGTTTTAATAAGAAATAAAAATATTTTCACAGTCAAATGTGATTCAGAAAACTTTAAAAAAGAATATAATCTAGATGTTTCCGATATTCAAGCACAATCAATATTTTTGGGAATAGATAATGTAAAGCTGATTGAAAATTTACTTGGCACTTACTATATTGATCAAGAAAAAGGATGGACATTAATTAATAGGGGAAGAGTTATTTCATCGAAAATCCGCTTTAATATTGAGGATTTTATACTTGGATTATCTAATGTTGATGTATCTGATTTGGATGTAAAAATAAATGGTAAATCCGCAGAAATTAATAGATATTCAGCAATATTAAATGTTGTTGAATTAGATGAAATTCAGCAAGATGACTATAAAGAGGATGAAAATCTAATAAGATTAAAGAATCAAAAAGCCAATATCATGTATAATATTGGTGAGTTAGATAATCAAATAAACGATTTATCAAATTTGATAGATAATAATAATAATTTGGTAAAAATGATTGAATCATATAAAATTTCTATTCGAGTTGATGGAGATAAACAAATTCGAGTTGATAGAAATAATATTGTTGATTTTAATATCAATCAATTTATGCTAGAGTCACAAAGAAAAGAATTATTGATAGAAAAAACTTTTCTTAATGAAAAATTAAAAGATATTATTGATAAATTATCAGCATATGATACATTGGTTAATGTTGACGATATTTCAAAACAGGTTGTCAAGCAAGTTAAGGAATCATCATTGAATCAAGTGAATTTAGAGCATTTAATTGAAGAATTAAAAAAAGAAAAAAAAGGCTATGAAAAACAAAAGGATGATATTGTTGAGTCGAAATCAGAAATAGTAACATACATTGTAAACAAAATAAAAGAGTATGCCACACAAATTGGTGTCTATGAAGGATATATTGATAAGGAAACTAATTATTTATTTACAAGTAATCTAAAGGAATACTCAGGAGCCTTATATCATAAAGTGACTTTATGTTATAGATTGGCTTATTATTCAGCTATAAAAAAATATCATAACATTGATTTGCCATTTATAATAGATTCTCCTGGATCTGCAGAAGTTGATAGTGATGGTATGAAAGCAATAATTGAGTTAGTTAATGATGTTGTAAAAGATAATCAAATTATAGTTTCTTCAATATTTGATGATGAACTAGGGTATGATTACGACAATAAAATTATCCTTCAGAATGGAATTTTTTCTGACTAGAATATGAATTAATATTTTTATTACTAAAGTAATAACGGCAAGTGGTACTAATTTTTATTAGAAAACCACTTGCTTTATTGCTTAAATTATTCTATAATTCTTAATGTATCAAGGCACAAGCTTTATCTATAGTTTGTTTATAATCTTGTATTTTAATATATAGCACTGATCAAGCAATGTATTAACCTATGAGGCGATAAATAATTTATATATAAAAGTTGGAAGCCTAATTAAAGCACTAAGAGTAGTGTCATTATAGGCTTTTTCTTATGCCCTGATAGTATCGAAAATAATATTATCAAGGAGGAAAATAAAACATGGAACAAAATATTATCGATGCAATTGAAACAAAACTAGGATATGAATTTAAGGATAAGGCACTTTTAATCCAAGCCTTTACAAGAGAATCATATGCTAAAGAACAAAGAGTTAAGGGGTTAGATGTTCAATCAAATGAACAACTAGAATATTTCGGTGACTCAGTATTAAATTATTTAGTAGTATGTGGTCAATTAGATAACTTTACTAAGGTAATTGATGGAACTGGACTTCATGTGCTTTACAAAGAAGGAAAGCTATCAGAATTTAATTCTCACTGGACTGATAAGACAATGTTATCACAATGTATTGATGCCTTAGGATTTGCCCAATACTTAATTATGAGTAAGGGAGACATCAATCAAAAGGCTAATGAAAACAAAAGCGTTAAGGAAGATTTATTTGAGTCATTAGTAGGTGCTATGTGGATTGATTCAGATAAGGATATTTCAAGAATTCAAAATGTAGTATATTCAATGCTTAATATTAAATTCGAATCTGCAAATGTAGAAAAGAATTATTATAGTCAATTTATGGAATTTGTTGATAAGAATAAGGCTCAGTATTCTAGAAAAGTAAAGGAACTTGTTGAAGGATATGAAGTAGAATTAGGAATTGATGTTAATGCTTTCTATTACCAAGATGGTGTTTGTATGTGGACTAGAGAAGGTTATGGAAAGAATATTAAGGAAGCAGAACAAGATGCTGCAAAGAAGCTTATTGAATATTTAGAAGAATATAATTTATTCACTGTTAATAATGTATTACCAGATACAAGCTTTACACCTGAAACTGCGGTTAATTTCCTACAAGAATTAAGCCAAAAAGGTTATATTGGTGAAATAACTTATGAAGATGAAGCTTGCTTTACAACTGAAAGAAAGCCTTACTGGAGAGTAAAGTGTTCAATAGCTAATTATGTTGTTAATTTCTTTGGTACTGATGAATCAAAGAAGAAGGCTAAAAAAAATGCTGCATTTGAAGCATTAGCATTCATATATCAAAATTATAATAAAAAGGATTCAAATCATCAAAATAAGGTATTCCATTTTATTCTAAACGAAACAACACCTACAAATGAGATGAAGGTAATTGTAATAGATTATATTGATGATATTATTGCGAAAGGTACAGTATATCCTGATAATAAGCAATATGATTTATATTTAACATCAGATTATGTTGATTTAAATACTGATGATAAATGGAAGGCATATGACAATCCAGAAGATTTCTTAATTCAATGGATATGGGAAAATCCAAATTTAGTAAATATACCAGATCATCCAAGTGTAATTAGATATTACATTCATGAAGAATACTCTAAATTATCTGATGAAATCAAAAACAATGGTGTATTATTAAGAGAAGAATTCTTAAGAATAGCAAAGAAATATTTAAAAGATTAATAATATAATTGATGCATTAGTTGAAATAACTAAAAAAGTAAATTATTAAAATGCATAAATAATTTAAATATGATAGAATTAAGGTAATGATTGTTATATAGGCGGTGCTCATATGAAATATGAAGAAACAGAAGTATCTGAATTAAAAGGTAGAATAATTGATGACTTAGAAAAAGAAGTTGTTGCATTTTTAAATATACATTCTGGCTCTATATTTATTGGAGTTGAAAATGATGGCACTATTTCTGGTGTCGATGATTACGATGATTTATCACTTAAAATAGCTGATAGACTTAAAAATAATATTTTACCTTCCATTATGGGATTGTTTGAAATTAATATAATAAATGAATATGATAAGCATATTATAGAAATACAAATAGCTAGTGGTATTGAAAAACCATACTATATTAAAAAATATGGAATGTCACCTAAAGGATGTTATATTAGAATCGGTACTCAAGCATCGCCTATGGAACAGAAGCAAATTGATAAATTATATTCACAAAGAGTAAAAAATACTTTATCAAGTATGGTGTCACCAAGACAAAATCTAACATTTTCACAATTGAAGATTTATTATCAAGAAAAAGGATATGAAGAAGCATCTGGCGAATATTTCTTAGATACATTAGGTTTTTATACTGAAGATCATAAATTTAATTATTTGGCTTATTTATTAGCAGATAAGAATGATATATCTATTAGAGTTGCCAAACTTCATAATGACGATTTCGTTGAAAGAAATGAATATGGTGGATGTTGCTTAATAAAATCTATTAATAAAGTGCTTGAAAAATTAGAAGTAGAAAACAAAACTGCAATAAAAATAACTGGTAAAGCTGAAAGAGAACAAAAGAATTTAGTTAATTCAACTGCATTGCGTGAAGCGATACTTAATATGTTTTGTCATAATGATTATTCACAAACAGATCCATACATTATAATTCATGATGATAGATTTGAACTAATTGCATGTGGTGGGCTTCCACAAGGATTATCAAAAGAAGAATTCTTTGCAGGAAGGTCACTGCCTAGAAATAGAGAATTGATGCGAGTTATGGGAGACCTAGATTTAGGTGAACACATGGGTCGTGGAATGCGAAGAATCATGAAAGTATTAAAAGAAGAAGACTTTGATATATCCGAAAATTTTTTATCAGTAAATTTCAAATTTGATTCAAGAGCTCTAGAAATGCTTGATGAACATAATAAAGAAGTAGAAATAATAAATACTCAAAAACTTACTGAACAAGAACAAATAATTGTTGATTACATTAAACAATATAAATTTATTAGAAGAAGTACGGTTGAGGATATTCTTGATGTAAAGAAAACAAGAGCTTATGAGGTTATAACATCATTGATAGAGAAAAATATCATAAAAGTATCGGGAACCGGATCAAGTAGCAAATATATTTTAGTATAGATTGTGAACGAAAGCAAACGAGACCGAACGAGACCGAACGGTAAATGGGGAAATGGGAGGATAATCTCCTCCCTATCCTAAAATTAAATAATAGTCATAACAGATTATCATTTAATTACAATACTAAATTTGAATTCGTTAATTATATTGCTAGTCCTATGATAGTAGTTATAGCCTTAATTAGTTATTCGGTTATTGATAGTGGTATCTGATTCAAAAGAAATAGATTAAATGATGATGGTTATATTTCAAAAGGCAATCATAAGAATAATTATTTAGAAAATGAAATGAATCAATTTAAAAACAACAATAATTCTTTAGATAGATTTGAATTTGAATTATTATTAGA
>JAFSWG010000063.1 GCA_017444645.1 Acholeplasmatales bacterium
ATCAAATAAATATGAATTTCATTCAAGATATATAATAATTGATTACAAATCAAATAATTGGTTATTATATCATTGTGGAGGTTCCTCAAAGGATGGAGGAAATACTACAAATACAATAATAGAAATACCAGAAAAAGAAGTATATATACCTAAAATTGATAAAGTATTAAGTAATGAAAAACTAGAAATAAAATGATTGTAAAAAAGTTTGACCATTAGTCATTGACTATTGGTCATTATTTTATTATAATGAATTCATGGAAGTGAGAATATGGGAAAAAGAGAAGAAAATGCAATCCAAACTAAAACTAAAATAATTGAGGCAGCAAAAACTTTGATTAGAGAAAATGGGATAGATAATGTTTCAGTAGACGATATTACAAAGCTTGCTGGAGTAGCTAAAGGCTCTTATTATGTTTATTTTAAGAAAAAAGAAGACATAGTTGGTGCGATTGGCTGCATGGAATTTAGATATATAAATGAGGAATTATCTAAAATGGATAATTTAGATATTATATCAAAATTAAAATACTATTTTATTAGATATAAAGAAGGCGTTAAAGACTTAGGTGTTGAAATATCTAAATGCTGGCTTCAAAATAATTTAAATTGTAGATGCAAGCTAGAATATGATTTTAATTCGATATCTAGTATTATTAGGATTGCTGTAGAAAAAAAGGAATTAAAAGAAGATACTATTGTATCTTCATTAACATATAAAATAATATCAATTTTATATGGATTAATGCTTATTTGGATTATGGCAGATGGAAGCATTAATTTAGATGAAAATTTTGATAATATTAATATAAAAGAATTATTATTCCCATGTTTAGTAGAGGTGCAAAATGAAAGAATTTAGACAACAATTATTAACAGGAGAAAGAGCTGTATATAATACTCATAATGCAGTATTTTATGATACTACATTCGCTGATGGAGAATCTCCTTTAAAGGAATCAAGTGAAATAGAATTACATAATTGTATTTTTAAATGGAAATATCCACTTTGGTATTCTAAAAATATAAAAGTTTTTAATACTACATGGCTTGATACAGCAAGATCGGGTATTTGGTATACTGATAATATTTATATTAAAGATTCTTTTATTGAAGCTCCAAAGCAATTTAGAAGATCTAAAAATATTACTATTGAAAATACAATGATTCCTAATGCTGAAGAATTTTTGTGGACATGCGAAAATGTAAATTTAAAAAATGTTCAAGCAAAAGGCAATTATTTTGGAATGAACTCAAAAAATATTAAAATTGATAATTTTACTTTAGCAGGTAATTATGCCTTTGATGGTGCGTCTAATATTGAAATTAGAAACGCTAAAATGAATTCAAAGGATTCATTTTGGAATTGTGAAAATGTAACAATTTATGATTCAACTATTATTGGAGAATATTTAGGATGGAATTCTAAAAATGTCACATTAATCAATTGTACAATTGATTCAAATCAAGGTATGTGTTACATGGATGGAATTAAGATGATAAATTGTAAATTATTAAATACAGATTTATCTTTTGAATTATGTAAAAATGTTGATGCAATAATAAAATCAAAAATAGATTCTGTTAAAAATCCAATTAGTGGTAGAATTGAAGCAGATGATATCGGTGAAATTATTTTAGATAAAGAAATGATTGATCCCAATAACACAACAATAATAACGAAGGAGTAAATATGTATAATTTTGATAAAATTGCTGATAGACTTAATACTTCATCACTTAAATGGATGTATAAAGATGTATTACCTATGTGGGTAGCTGATATGGATTTTGATACAATGCCTGAAGTAAAAGAAGCAATTAAAAAAAGAGTAGATTTAGGTGCCTTTGGTTATACAAATACACCAAATTATTTTTATGAAGCATTTAGAGATTTTTGGAAAAGAAATCATCATGTTGATTTTAAAACTGAATGGATGATATTTTCTACAGGTGTTGTTCCTGCAATATCTAGTATAGTTAGAAAATTAACAAAGGTTGGAGATAGAATAATGGTAATGACTCCAACATATAATATATTCTTTAATTCGATTTTAAATAATAATAGAGATGTAGCTCAAACAGATTTAGAATATGATGGAAAGGAATATAAGATTAATTGGAAGGATTTTGAAGCGAGAATTAAAAATAATGTTAAAATGCTAATATTATGCAATCCTCAAAATCCAGTTGGAAAGATTTGGTCAAAAGGTGAATTATTAAGAATAGGTAAAATTTGTAGAGAGAATAATGTCATAGTGTTATCTGATGAAATACATTGTGATATTGTAACTCCAGGTATGGAATATATACCTTTTTCTTCAGTAAGTGAAGAATGTATGAATATATCAATAACATGCCTTTCTGCATCTAAATGCTTTAATCTTGCAGGACTTCAAGGAGCTTGTGTAGTAATACCTAATGAAAAAATTAGAAAGCTAGTCAATAGAGGACTTAATACTGATGAAGTTGCAGAAGGTAATGCATTTGTATATGATGCGTTTACTGTAGCCTTAAATAAAGGTGATTTATGGCTAAAAGAAATGAATCAATATGTCTATAATAATAAGAAATATCTTAAATCATTTTTAAATGAAAATTTAAAAGAATTAGATTATCATTTTGGTGATGCTACATATTTAGCATGGGTAGATGTTTCTAAAATATGTGATGATGGAAATATGCTTTGTGAATACTTAAAAGCAAAGTCAAAGGTATATTTTTCATACGGAGAAGAATATGGTAAATCATTTAAGGGATTTATTAGAATAAATCTTGCAACATCATTAGATAATGTTAAAGAAGGATTAAATAGATTATTAATTGGAATTAATAAATTTAAGGAGGAATATAGAAAATGAGAAAGAATTTTGGAGTAAAAACTTGGATTTATCCACAACCAGTATTAATGCTTGGTACATATGATGAAAATGGTACAGCAAATTTAATGAATGCTGCTTGGGGAGGTATGTATGATTTTGATAAGGTTGCTATAAGCTTATCAAGTCATAAGACAACAGCTAATTTAGAAAAAACAAAGGCTTTTACATTAAGTATCGCAACAAAGAAAACAATGGTTGAATCAGATTATTTTGGAATTGTATCAGGTAATAAGGTATATGATAAAGTATTAAAGGCAGGATTTCATCCTTTTAAATCTGAGTTTGTAAATGCACCACTTTTTGAAGAATACCCATTATCAATTGAATGTGAAGTAGATTCATTTACAGAAGATGGTATATTAGTTGGTAAAATTATTAATGTATCAATTGATGGATCAATTTTAACTGATGGAAAGCCTGATCCTAAAAAGTTAGAAGCTATTTCATATGATCCAGCTAATAATAATTATTTATTGGTATCTGAAATTGTAGGGCATGCCTTCCAAGAAGGAAAAAATATAAAATAAAAAGAAGATGTACAAACATCTTCATAAAAAAACAGGAGAAGAGCTCCTGTTTTTATTTGTCTTCATTAGCTATTAATTCAGCTGTAAAGAATAATGCTGTTTTTTCATCTGGTGTCCAGAATTTTTTCTTTCTATCAGCAAATATAATATATCCTTTATATTTTCCATTACTATTAATTTCTGCAAGAATTAATGATTCAATATTTAAATTTACTAATGAATCAAATAAATCTTGGTTAGAATGTAGGTCTTCATGAGAATTAATTTCATATATACCATATTTATCTAAATCAATTCGTTCTGTTAGTTTACCAACTATACTTTCATCGTCTCCATTATATATTTGACCCTGTGTATCTACATAAAGAAGAACAGGTATATTCATTGTATATTTTATAAACTCAGAAACATCAGCTATTTTATCAATGATTGAATGTGCTTTTGATGCAAATTTTTCTCTAATACCAAAAATAACTTTGAAAATATCACCAGCACTTAAAGGTTGAATTTTAATATCTTTATGTTTTTCTTCGACATAAATAATATAACAATTTCTACCTTTCATTTTTCCTCTAAATAATGTTTTATCAGCTAAATCAAATAACGATTTAGTTGTGTTGGCATCAATTGGATAAGAAGCAGTACCAGTAGTAGCAGTAACAAAAATAGATAAACCAGATGTTTTTATATTTTTTCTAAATGCCATTCGATACATCTCACTTAGCATGTCATGGACTTCAGCATATTTAATAACATCAAAATAAATAAATATGAATTCATCTCCACCAAATCTACCAACTAAACCATTATCTCCAACAAATGCGGCTAAATCGTCAGCTATTTTAGCTATGATTTCATCGCCAACATAATGTCCATAATTATCGACTATAAATTTAAAATTGTCTAAATCAATAACGCCAAGTGTAAAAGGGACGTCATCTTTAATTAAAGAATCAATAAAAGGTAAGAATCTTCCTTTGCTTACTAGTTTTGTTAAAGGATCTAGAATATATTCTATTTTTTCTTTCTCTAGTAAATTATAAAAAAATTCATATTTCATTAAATCAAGCTCTGTATACATAAAATCACCTACTATTAAAAAATAAAAAAACGCTTTCTATATTTATATTCTAACTTATTTTTTATTTAAATAAAAGGCTAAATGCTTATTTTTTTAATATTTCCAATAGAAATATCGTCTATATTATAGCTTCCTATTCTAATTCTAACTAATTTTTTTACTCTATTACCTGATGCAATAACCATTTTTCTAATTTGATGATATATACCTTCATGTAGTATTATTTTGAAAGAATAATCATCTAATTTATTTATTTCGATTGGCTTTAATAATCTATTTCTAATTATAAATTCACCTTTCATTTTATTAATAAATTCATCAGTTATAGGATTATATAAATAAACGATATATTCCTTTGAAATAGAAGAATTAGCTCCGGATATTTTATTAACAAAAACTGGATCATTAGTTAAGATCATTAATCCTTCACTATCCTTATCAAGTCTTCCAGCAACCATGACTTTTTCTTTAATATCGATATTATTTATATAGCTATCGTTAGAGTCTTTGATAATAGATAGAATACCTCTTGGCTTATTATATAAATAATAACTAAATGGTATTTTTTCAATTATTTTACCATTTACAGTAACAATATCACTATCTTTTAATTTATATGTAAGTTTTTCTTTATAGCCATTTACTAATATTTTATTATCATTTTCTAAATTCATTAATTCGTTTCTCGTAACGCCTAAATATATTTTTACATAATTAAATAAACGCATAATATCACCATTTAGATTTTATCATATTTTATCTATTGACAAATACCCATAGGGGGTATATTATTATGTTGGTGATAGATATGGCATGCGAATGTATGAATAATAAAAAAACAACAAGATCAGAAGAAGATAAGAAAAAGCTAATATCAAGAATTAATAGAATTAAAGGTCAACTTGATGGAATTAATAAAATGGTTGAAGATGATAGATATTGTGCTGATATATTAATTCAATTATCGGCAGCTGATAAAGCAATTAAATCATTAGCTTCAGTTATTTTAGATAATCATATGCATTCTTGTGTACTTGATGGCATAAAAGAAGGAGATTTAACTAAAATAGATGAAATTGTAGATCTATTTAGGAGGTTTTCTTAATGAAAAAAAGATTTAAAGTAAAAGGTATGACCTGTTCAGCTTGTCAAACTCACGTTTATAAGGCAGTTAGTAAGCTTGATGGAGTAAGTGATGTTAATGTAAGTTTATTAACTAATACAATGGATGTTGAAATATCTGATGATAATAAAATTGATGAAATAAATAAGGCAGTAAAAAATGCTGGATATGAGTCTTGTATTTTAGATGAAGAAAATAAAAAAGAAGAAAATAATGAATTTAGTGATGATGAAACAAAAAGAATGCTAAAAAGATTAATTTCATCTTTAATATTACTTATTCCTTTAGTTTATATATCAATGGGATATATGATGGGATGGAATATATTTGGGCTTGATAAAAATCCATTAATTGTTGCATTAATATTGATGATTATTTCATTTATTATAATGCTAATCAATAGAGCATTCTTTATATCAGGCTTTAAGGCATTAATCCATGGTGGAGCTAATATGGATACATTAGTTGCCCTAGGAAGTGGAGTAGCATTCATTTATTCAATGGTTATCTTATTTATAATGGCTTATTATAGAAATAACGATCATTTGTTAATGCAATATGGAATGAATTTAACTTTTGAGACAGCAGGAATGGTTCCTACTTTAATAACAATTGGTAAAACATTAGAAGCATATTCTAAAGGAAAAACTACTAATGCATTAAAGGCTTTAATGGATTTGAAACCAAAAGAAGGAACAGTTATTCGTGATGGAAGAGAAATAAAAGTATTAGCAAAGGATATCAAAATAGATGATATTTTTATTGTAAGACCAGGTGAATCATTTCCTGTTGATGGTATTATTATTGAAGGCTTGTCATCGGTTGATGAATCAGCTTTAACTGGTGAATCTATGCCAGTAGATAAAAATATTGGTGATAATGTTTTTACAGCAACAATAAATCAAAATGGTATTTTAAAATGTAAGTCAACCTCAGTTGGAGATGATACATCATTATCAAAAATAATAAAGATGGTATATGATGCAAATCAATCAAAGGCTAAAATATCTAAGCTTGCAGATAAGGTATCAGGAATATTTGTACCTATTGTTATCACAATAGCTATAATTGGTTTTATTTGTTGGATGATTATTGGTAATAATGTTAATTTAGATATTAATGAATCAACACTTACATATTCAATTAATAGGGCAGTTATGGTATTAGTTATATCTTGTCCATGCGCACTTGGCCTTGCGACACCAGTGGCAATTATGGTTGGTTCAGGTATATCAGCAAAAAATGGTATTTTGTTTAAAAATGCAATTGCAATAGAAGAAACAGGCAAAGGTAATTTTATTGTTCTTGACAAGACAGGTACAATTACAATTGGTAAACCTATAGTAACTGATATTTATTCTATAATAGATAAAAAAGAATTTATAAGTATTTCAGGTTCATTAGAATCAAATTCTAATCACCCTTTAGCAAAAGCTATATTAGAATATTCAAAAAAAATGATTATCATAAAATTGATATATTAAATTTTACTGAAATACCTGGTAAAGGAATAAAGGGAAATATTAATGAAGATATTATATATGCCCTTAATTTAAAATCAGCCAAAGAAATAGTAAATATTTCAAATGATATTATTGAAGTAATTGATAATTATTCAAATGATGGAAAAACACCAATGATTTTTATTAAAAATAAAGAATTAATTGGTGTTATCGCGGTAGCTGATAAAATAAAAGATGATTCAAAAAAGGCTATAAATGATTTAAAAGATTTAGGATTAATTCCTATAATGTTAACAGGAGATAATAATAAAACTGCAAAAAAGATTGCAAAAGACTCAAATATTGATTATTATGTTTCTGATTGTTTACCAAATAATAAAAAAGAAGTAATCGATAAATTAAAAGAAAAAGGAAATGTAATAATGGTAGGTGATGGAATAAATGATGCATTAGCCCTTACTACCGCAAATATCGGTATTGCTATAGGTGCAGGAAGCGATATTGCAAAAGAATCAGCTGATGTAGTTTTAGTTAAATCAAGTCTAAATGATTTAGTTAAATCAATTAGATTATCAAGACAAATATTAAAAAATATAAAAGAAAATTTATTTTGGGCTTTCTTTTACAATTTAATTATGATTCCAATCGCCCTAGGAGTATTCTATTTTACTGGAATAGAATGGATCAAGGAATTAAGACCATGGTATGGTGCACTTGCTATGAGTATGTCTAGTGTATTTGTAGTTTTAAATGCATTAAGATTAAACTTATTTAATGCGAATAAAAAATCCAATTGTAAAAATGCATTAGAAGTTGATGATGATTTTTTAAATAATATAATTACTATAAAGGAGGAAGAAGATAATATGGAAAAATTAGTAATTAGTGTAAATGGTATGATGTGTGAACATTGTAAAAAGCATGTAGAGGATGCATGTATGAGTGTTTCTGGAGTAAAAGAGGCAGAAGCTAATTTAAAAAAGAAAAGTGTTACTGTAAAATTTGAAAACGAAGTATCTAAGGAATTATTAATTGAAGCTATAAATAAAGCTGGTTATGAAGCAAAATAATAAAAAATAACTATTATTGATTGATAGTTTTATCATTTAATGATAAAATAATCTCGTTGATTTTTGGAGGTTTTGTTTATGCCTGAAGAAGAAGTTATAACATCTGCATTGAGTGAAACTACATCTGCTGCAACAACTACAAATAACATTGATTGGACTCATGTATGGCAAGTTGTTGTTGAGTGGTGTGTTAACACTGGTGTTAAAGTAATATTAGCAATAATTGTTTTAATCATATCGTTTAAAATAATTAATTTATTGTCAAAAAAAATAACTAAACATCTAGAAAAAAGAAAAGCTGACGCTACATTATCTAGAGCTTTAGTAAATGTTACTAGAATATCTTTAAAGATTTTAATTGTATTATGTTTAGTCGGATTCTTAGGTGTACAAACATCATCAATTGCGGCAGTTATAACATCAGCTGGTGTTGGTATAGGTTTAGCTATTCAAGGCACATTATCTAATTTTGCAGGTGGTGTTATATTAATTGTTATGAGACCATTTAAGCTAGATGATTTCATAATTGCTCAAGGTGAAAAAGGTACAGTAGAAGATATAAAATTATTCTATACTACATTAAGAACACCAGATAATAGAGTTGTATATATTCCTAACGGAAGTCTAGCTAATGGTGTTATTGTTAATAATTCAGTTAAAGAAACAAGAAGACTTGATATTGTTATGCAAGTTTCTTATGATACAAATATTGAATTAGCTAAAAACTTATTAAAGAAATGTATGACAAATAATGACTTAGTATTAAAGGACCAACCAATCTTTGCTGAAGTATCAGAATATGGTAATAGTAGTATTAATATTACTACAAGATGTTGGGTTAAAAACAAGGATTATTGGCCTGTAAACTGGGCATTATTAAAGGAATATAAAGAACAATTTGATGAAAATCATATTGTAATTCCATTCAACCAATTAGATGTTACAATCACTAATAACAAGTAATGTAAAGGGGAATATCCCCTTTTATTGTTTATTAATTTTTATATCTATGATACAATTAAAAAGAATTATTTAAATTGGAGATGATTTTATGGGCATATTAGATTATATTACCCAAAATTTCGTTTTATTATTTGAACTGGTAGGTTTATTATTCTTATCATTTATTAGTGTTCATATAAATGGCGAAACAAAAAAAATTACAAGAGTTACAATTTTGGTTCTATTTTTAGAATCACTTGCGACATATATTGAGTTATGGACTCAAAGCTTTGAGACACTATCTATTGCGAGACCTTTATTAACATCTATTAAATATGCCTTATATCCAATTGCTTTAATTTTATGTATGCAAATAATATCTCCAATTTCAAAAGATAATAAAGTAAAATTTTCTATTATTGCAATTCCAGCAATTATAAGTATTCCATTTTATTTAACTTCACAATGGACAGGAATTATTTTTTTCTATAATGATTTAAATTACTATTGTGGAGGACCTCTAAAATTATGGCCTTATGTTGTTTTTGCATTCTATTTAATAGTTTTTATTGTTCAAAATATTTTATATTTAAAAAATTTAGATAATAAAAGTAAATTAGTAGTACTTTTTATCTTACTTGGTCCATTAGTAGGAGTAGGTATATATTTTGCGACAGTACAAAACGCTGATTATTCTCCGATTTTTGCTTCTACAATAGTCCTTTATTATACATTCACTTATATTTATAGAGCTGGAATAGATACATTAACTGGTTTGTATAATCGTCAAAGCTTTTATCAAGATATGAGGCATCTAACAAAAAAAGCTGCAATTGTATCGATAGATATGAATGAATTAAAATATTATAATGATACATTTGGTCATTATAAGGGCGATGAAGCTCTAAAGGCAGTTTCCGATGTGTTACTTTCAGGCTGCAAAGAACATGGTAAAGCATACCGTGTTGGTGGAGATGAATTCGTTATTATTTATAATAATTTATGTGAATCAGATGTTATTAAAAATGTTGAAGATATGAAAAATATTTTATCACAAACAGATTATTCATGTGCATTTGGACATGCAATGAAAGAAGAAAAAAATGCCCATGATACATTAATAGAGGCAGATGAGGCAATGTATAAAGATAAGAAAAATATGAAAAAAGAAAGAGCTAGCTAAAATGAAAGAATATTGGAAAGGTGGCAACATGCTAAATCCATTACCTGCTGTTATGGTAAGTGTTAAGGGTAATGATGGGAAAATGAATATTATTACTGTTGCTTGGTGTGGCAATGCTTGCACAAATCCACCAATATTATATATATCAGTAAGACCTGAAAGATATTCATATAATATGATTAAGGAAAGTAATGAATTTGTTGTAAATTTAGTTAATAAGGATTTAACTTTCGCTTGTGATTACTGTGGAGTTAAAAGTGGTAAAGATCATGATAAATTTAAAGAATTAAATTTAACACCAATTGAGTCTAAATATGTTAAGGCTCCAACAATTAAAGAATCTCCAGTTTCTTTAGAATGTAGAGTAAAAAATATTATCCCTCTTGGTAGCCACCATATGATACTTGCTGATATTTTAGGTGTAACAGTAGATAAAAAGTATATGGACGAATCTAATAGGTTTAATTTAGAAAAAGCAAATTTAATATCTTATAGTCATGGTGAATATTACACATTAGGAGAATATGTAGGAAAGTTTGGCTATAGTATAAAAAAGCACTAATTTGACATTTTGATCTTTTCTTAATAAAATATAAAAAATGGTTTCTTTTTTGGAGGATATTAATATGAAGCAAGATATGAACCAAATTATTACAATAGTAAAAGGCGATATCATTTCTGATTGGCAAGTTGATGCAATTGTTAATTCAGCACCTAAAACATTGCTTGGAGGCGGAGGAATTTGCTCAACAATTTTTAAAGCCGCAGGTTATGGAATGAATCAACAATGCTTGATGTATACTGGTTGTGAAGAAGGAGATTGTAGAATTACAAATGGATATAAGCTTCCATGTAAAAATGTATTTCATGCAGTACCAGAGCCATATAAGGGATCTAAATCAATTAAAGTATTAGAAAGCTGTTATAAATCAGTAATGAATCTTGCTAGAAGAATGGAAGTAAGATCAATTGCTTTCCCTGCCTTAGGTACAGGAACATATCATTATCCAAAAGAACCAGCTGCTAAAACTGCATTAACTACAGTATTGGAATGTATTAAGGCAAATCCTGGTTATTTTACAAAGATTGTTTTTGTATGTTATGATGACGAAACAAAAGATATTTATGATAAATTAGCAAAGAAAATTATAAGATAAAAAGGCTCGTTTGAGCCTTTATTAATTAGAGGTTATTATGAAAAATGATAAAAGAAAGGCTTTTGATAATAAGCCAAAAATTGAATATACAGCAACTTTTAAAGTAAAAAGATCTGATGAATTATTAAATTTCTTATTAGAAAAATTAAATACATCTAGAAATAATGTTAAGAATTTATTATCTAATCATCAAGTTTTAGTTAATGGTAGTGTAGTAACACAATATAATTTTATGTTAGCTAAGGAAGATGAAATCAAATTAGCTAAAAAACCAGTTACAGATAACACGAGAAGACAAGTAAATAAGAAAAAACGACCTCCAAAGATTGAAATATTATATGAAGATGAAGATTTCATTGCTATAAATAAGCCAAATGGATTACTTTCTGTAGAAAGTGATAAGGATAATGAATCAGCCTTTAATTATGTATTAATGTTTATGCAAGAAAAATCTAAAACAAATAGACCATTTGTTATTCATAGAATTGATAAAGAAACATCTGGCGTTTTAGTTTTTGCTAAATCACCTGTAATTCAATCTAAATTAAGACTAAATTGGAATGATTTTGTTTTAACAAGAGAATATTTTGCAGTAGTAAAAGGTAAAATGCCAAAGAAGGAAGATACAATTGTTTGTAATTTATTAGAAGATCAAAATAATATGGTATTTGTATCTAATAAGGATGGTCAAAAATCAATTACACATTATGAAGTATTAAAAGAAAAAGATGGATTATCTTTACTTAGAGTATTAATTGACACAGGTAGAAAAAATCAAATAAGAGTAGTACTAAAATATTTAGGAAACCCAATTTGTGGTGATGATAAATATGATGAAAGAGGTCCTTTTAAAAGATTAATGTTACATGCCTCTAAATTATCGTTTAAGCATCCATTCAATAATAAAGAAATTACGATTGAATCTAAAATGCCATCTACATTTATGTCATATTTTCAAAAATAATTTTTTATCAGCAATGTAAATTGCTGTTTTTTTATTATATAATAAAAATACCACAAGCTAATGTATATTTATTAAATATTATTATGAATATTAAAAATAAAATATGTCATGTATCTAGATTATTAAATATAAAAATGCCAGATATTATATTTAATGATTTAATTGGCTTTTCCTATTCTAAAGGAACACTATATTTAAGAAGAATAGGAAACGAAAAAGAATTATTATTTTTATCATTACATGAATTAAGACATTATTATCAAGATTTATATATTAAGAATAATAATGATTCTTTATCTATCGTATGGAAAAAAGAAATGGATAATTATAATTTAAAATGTTATATAAATTATAATATTGAACTTGATGCGTATGCATTTTCCTATTTGGTTTTAAAACATATATTTAAAATTAATTATGATTTGCCATATGAAATTAAAGATAAGGTTTTAGATTATATTAAAAAATTTAAAATATTGTATTCAATAATAATTAATTATAAATTATAATTAAATAAATGGAGATTTAAACATGAGCGATTATAATTTTGTATTTAGTATGGATTATGGCATTGGATTAATTATTGATGAATCTGATGGCAAATATAAAATTAAATATGAAAATAAATTAGAAGAAAATGCTAAAGAATTTTCTTTTCAATTTATTGATGAAAAGCTTTCTGATAATTTATTAAACAAAAAATATGAAAGTTTTTTTAAATATAATTATTTAAATCGTGGTACTGATTATGCGAATTTTGGTAATGTAAAAAATTTCTATTTATTAGGAGATACAATTGTTGGAAAGGTATTAGGATCAAATAATAATAGCTACACTCAAAACATAAAATATGAGCGTGGTCATTTTATTAATTCTTGTACATGCCCAGTAGGAAAAGGCTGTAAGCATGTCGTTGCTGTAATAACTACTATATCTAATATAATGGAATCATTAGTCAATTCATCAAAAATAGATATTAGAGGCAGTCTATATAATATTTTAGAAAAGTATAAGAAACAACAAAGTCTTGCAGATCAATTATTAGTTTCTATGGAATTGAAAGATGAAATTAAAACAATTGATGATTTAGAAAAAGTAATTAAATTTATATATGATAATAGAAGAAGATATAATGTTGAATTGTTAATAGATGCTATATCATATAATAATAAAAATTATTCATTATTAAATCTAATTGATTATGATTTAAAAAGAGATTCTTTTTATAATATGATTATTAATCAAAATAAAGAAATTAATAGAATATTAGAAAATGATAATATTAAAGAATCATATTTAAATATGAGAAAAAGAGCTATTTATTATGTGCTAAATGATGAATATTATATGGCTATTAAATATATATTATCATATCCATACGAGCTTAAAATATTTAATAAAATATTACCTAAATTATCTATAAATATTGAGTCAACAGAAGAATTAATAAATATATTTTTAGATAAATATGAATATTCTTATAGTTATGAAAATGATATTATTGAATTTTTAAATAATTTATTAAAAAATGCTAATTTAGATATTAAACTAAAAGTTTATAAAATAATAGGGGATAGCCTTAATTTAAAAATTGATGATATTAAATCATTTACATATGACAAACAATTAGAATTATTAAAATATGTTAGAAATTCAAATGAATCAATTGATTATTTAGGTAATAATTTTAATAATTTTATGAATACAAATTTAAAGTCTTTTGTTTCTACGATATACAATATTTATCCATATGCTACAAAAACTAAAAAAAGAATATTAGAAGAATTATTAGAAAGAATCCCAGATACAAAATATGTAGAGCTATTAATGATCAAAAAGGATATTGATATAGCTATTATCTATGATTTTGAAGAAGATGTATTCTTTAAATATATTGATTTAGATTATGAAATAAAAACAAGAGACATAGAAATCGATATTTATGTAAATCTAAAATTATCTGAAGATAAATTATGTATGTTATTAATAAAAGATAAAGCTATTTATGATGTTTATTCCACATATTTATATTTAGATAAAAAATCAGAAGCAGTAAGAAAAATTATAGATAGATTATATAGAAATATTGATTTTCTAAATGAATTAAATATAGCTTCGGATAAAATAAAAGAAAAAAGAAATAAAGCTAAAATATTAGATTATAATAATAAAATAAATGAATTAAATAATTTATTAAATTTTGAAAGCTATAATGAAAATGGATTAGTTACTTTAAGACCTGAAATTAATTATACATTTTATGATAATAGTGAATATTATTTTGATTCTAAAAATGATATAACATTAGAATTAAAAATAGGAAGAGATAAATTTTATGTTTTAAAAAGCTTACCTGATTTATTAGATTCTATAAGAGAGCATAGAAATTATAAATATGGTAAGAATTTAGAATTCTATCATTACATTAATAATTTTGATTTAAATTCAAGAGAATTAATTGAATTATTATTTTTAATTGAAGGTAAAACTGAATATTCAAGATATGAAAATCCTAGATTTATTCCAATCAATGGCATAGTATTAGAAAAGATTATAGATATCTATAAGGATAATAAGCTGATAATAAATGGAATGGAATATAATGTTTTATTAAATGAAATTGATTTAGAATCAAATATTGAATCTAATTATATTTTAAATACTAATATAGATAGTAAAAAAGCTATATTTACATCTAAAAATATTTATTATTTAAATGATTCAAATCAATCAATTTATAAAATAAAAACTAATGATAATAATATAAATTTATATGAATTTTTAATTAAAAATAATGGAATGGATGTTTCATTAGTTTTAGATAAATTTAAAAATGATGTTTATTCAAGATTTTCTAATGAAATAGTAATATCTAATAATTTAAAAGATGATTTTAAATTATCAGAGCTTATAATAGATGCATATTTTGATTTTGATGGTAAGGCAATAATTATTAATCCAAAGATTTATAAAGAAAATGAAGAAAATTTTGAAATGAATATAGCTGATAAAGCTAAAATGGATAGATTTTCTAATTACATAAATAAGCTTGGATTTATAGATAATAAAATAATTGATGAAGAGAATATTTATAATTTTTTAATTATGGATTTTAAAGAATTAAGAGAATTATGTAATGTATATTTATCAGATTCTTTAAAAAATAAAACAATGAATAAATTATCTATATCTAATATTAGAATTTCATATACAAATACAGTAATGAATGCATTCTTAGAAGAATCAATTTATACTGAAGAAGAATTATATCAAATATTATCAGCTATTAAAAAAAGAAAGAAATATGTTTTATTAAATGATGATAGAATCATTGATATTAACAACAAAGAATCAGAAGATTTTTATGATTCTATCAATGATTTAAAATTAGATATAAAGCATGTATTAACTAAAAAACAGATTCCTACATATGAAGCATTAAATGCTTTAAGTTATCAAAATAATATTAGTATAGATGATTACATAACTAATATGGTTAATGAGCTAAGAAATTTTAAAAATACTTCATATGAATTACCTAAAATAAATGGTGAATTAAGAAAATATCAAATAGAAGGATTCAATTTCTTAAAGATATTATCCAAATACAATTTAGGTGGTATTTTAGCTGATGATATGGGACTTGGAAAAACATTAGAGATTATTACCTTATTATTAAGTGATAATTTAGAGCTTCCAAGCTTAGTTGTGTGTCCTAAGAGTTTGATATTTAACTGGTTAAATGAATTTGAAAAATTTGATGGAAATACAAAGGTTGTATGTCTTGTTGGAAATCAAAATGAAAGGCATAAGATTGAAAATAATATTAAAAATGAAAAGGTAATATATTTAATTGGCTATAATACATTAAGTAATGATTTGAATTATTTATCTAATGTTAATTTTAATTATATTATTTTAGATGAAGCTCAATATATTAAAAATGTTTCAGCTAATAAGACAAGAAGTGTTAAGCAATTGGATGGATTACATAAGTTCGCATTAACTGGTACACCTATTGAAAATAATATAATTGATTTATGGAGTATATTTGATTTTATTATGCCAAATTATTTAGATTCATTAGATAATTTCAAATCAAAATATATGGCAAGCGATAAATATGTTGAAAAGATTAAAATAAAGGTATCACCATTTATTTTAAGGAGAAAGAAAGAAGATGTATTAAAGGATTTACCTCCAAAAATTGAACGTATTATTTCTGTAGATATGACTAATATGCAAAGAAAACTATATGATGCATATAAGCTTGAGGCTAATAATGCGATGGAAAATGGAAATGGTGCCTTTGAAATGTTACCATACATTACTAGATTACGTCAGATATGTATTGACCCATCTACATATTTAGAGAATTATGAAGGTGGCTCTGGTAAGACAAGTGAGGTATTAGATATTATTGATGAATATATATCTAATGGACATAGAATCTTAATTTTCTCAAGTTTTGTTCAAGCTTTAAAGATAATTGAATATAATTTATATAATAAAAATATAAAATATTATAAAATAACAGGTGAAACTGATTCTAAAGAAAGATTAGATTTAGTTGATAGTTTCAATAAAAATGATACAATTAAAGTATTTTTAATATCACTTAAAGCTGGTGGTACAGGACTAAATTTAGTTGGAGCTGATACTGTTATTCATTTAGATCCATGGTGGAATGTAAGTGCCGAAAATCAGGCTACAGATAGAGCACATAGAATAGGCCAAACTAAAACTGTCGAGGTTATTAAGATAGTTTGTGATGAATCAATTGAACAAAGGGTAATTGAATTACAAAATATTAAGAAGGATTTAGTTGATAGAGTTATATCAAAGGATGATTCCTCTATAACTGGATTTACATTAGAAGATATTAATTATATATTGAGGTAGTTATATGACTGATGAAGAATTAAAATTAGAAAATGAAGAAATTAATAAAAGAATGATAGTTTATAAAGAAAATGTTAATTTAGTAGCTAGAATAAATGTCGAATTAACTAAAAAACTTGGCTTAGAGCATTATTTAACTGATTTTTCATCAAATTTGATAAGCGCATTAAATCAATATGAAAAATTTGTATTTTTATTAAATAATAAATTAGAATTTGTTGATTGCATAGTCGATTTTAGTGAGAAATGTGTTGATTTTTTTAATATGACGCCACCTGAATTAGTTGAAGGTAGTATTTTTAAAAAGAGAAGAGTATTGAAGAAAAATTATAATGAGAATATGAATAAGATTAATCGACTAGTTGCGTCAATGAATAAAATCAATGAAACTATTGATAAAACTATAGGAGAATCAGTAAAAAAGTATCTAGAAGATGATAATAATGCAAATAATGATACCGATAATAAATAAATACTTGAATTAATATTATATTTAGAGTAAAATGTTTGAGTCACAAAAACAAGGGGGAATTGTTATGCTTGACCAATATGCAAAGATTAATAAAATAAGAAGAAAAGTATTCGAAGAGGTAGCTCGCCTAGCTTATGAGGGTGGAGATTATAAAAGAATCGAATATTTACCATATAAGATTTGTGAAAAATCAGTAGGTAGAAGCTCTATTTTCCTAGAGAGAGCAATCGTTGGTGAAAGAATTAGATTAGCTATCGGTTTACCATTTAGAGGCGAAAACAATAATGAGCCTATTTCTAAAGGAATTGAAGAGGCTGTAAAAACTGAAAGATTCTATGAAGCTCCATTAATTAACATCATTGATTTTGCATGTAATGCATGTCCAACAGAATCATATTATATTACAAATGCATGTGAAGGCTGTCTTGCCCATCCATGTCAAAATGTATGTCCAAAGGAAGCAATTTCAACTATTAATGGAAAATCAGTTATAGATCAAGATAAATGTATTAAGTGTGGAAGATGCTTAAACGCATGTCCATATCATGCAATTATTCATAGAGAGCGTCCATGTGCTGCCGCATGTGGTATGCACGCAATTGAATCTGACGAAAAAGGTAAAGCAGTTATCAATTATGATAAGTGCGTATCTTGTGGTATGTGTATGGTTAATTGTCCATTTGGTGCCATCGCAGATAAATCACAAATTTTCCAAGTTGTACAAACAATTAAGTCTGAACAACCAATTTACGCTATTGTTGCCCCAGCTATTATGGGTCAATATGGTGCTAAGGTTAATTTAAAGACTATGGAGGATGCATTCTTAAAGCTTGGCTTTGCTGGAGTATATGAAGTATCAATTGGTGCTGACTTATGCACTATCGAAGAAGCTGAAGATTATTTAAAGAATGTTCCTGATAAATTAAAATTCATGGCTACATCATGCTGTCCTGCATGGAGTAAGATGGCTAAGATGGAATATCCTGAACATAGAGAAAATATTTCAATGGCTTTAACACCAATGGTTTATACAGCGAGATTAGTAAAGAAATTACATCCTGAATGTAAGATTGTATTTGTTGGTCCATGTGCTGCTAAGAAGCTTGAAGCATCAAGAGAATCTGTAAGATCTGATGTAGATTTTGTATTAACATTTGAAGAATTAAATGGTATGTTTATTGCTAAGAATGTAGATTTCGCAAAATTAAAAGCTGCTGAATTAAAGAATGAAACAACAGCTGATGGTAGAGGATTTGCAGTAATGGGTGGTGTTGCCCAAGCTGTAGTTAATGCTTGTGGAAAAATTGCTCCAGAAAGAGAAGTTAAAGTATTTGCTGCCCAAGGCTTAGATAATTGTCGTAAGATGCTAAAAGAAGCTGTAGAAGGTAAATATGATGGATATTTACTTGAAGGTATGGCATGTCCTATGGGATGTGTATCAGGCGCTGGTACAATTACATCACCTAATAAGGCTAAATCAATGGTTGCTTTAAGCCAAAAGGAAACACCAAAGAAAAATTCTGCCGAATCAGAATATATTGGTATGTTACCAAAACTTGATTAATTTAAATAATAAATTTTACAATCTATCTTTCGGGATAGATTTTTATTTTGTATAATATAAATAAATTTGATATGTATAGAAGAATATAAGGATGGAATTCCAAGAAGTTTTGACGAAAAGAAGATAAATGGTATAATAACGATTTTAGGCAATCTCAATTGATTGTCTTTTTTTTTAATGTTATAATTGGTATAGTTTTAAACTATGGGAGGCCTATATGACATTACAACAATTAAAATATGTTATCACTGTAGCTGAAGAGGGGAGTATTTCTAAAGCTGCAAATAAATTATATATTTCACAGCCATCACTAACTAATCAAATTCATGAAATAGAGAATGAATATGATATTAAAATATTTACTAGAACAAATAAGGGTATTATAGTATCACAAGATGGAGAAGTATTTTTAGGTTATGCAAGACAGGTTTTAGAACAATCAAAATTATTAGACGAAAGATATAAGTCTAAAGCACCAAAAATATTATTTTCTATATCATGCCAACATTATTCCTTTGCGGTAAATGCATTTGTTGATTTAATAAAAAAATATGATTCTAATTATTATGATTTTTCTATTAGAGAAACAAAAACATATGAAATTATTGATGATGTTTCAAAGCTAAAAAGTGAAGTAGGAATTTTATATATAAATGATTATAATAAAAATATTATTTTAAAATTGTTAGAAGAAAATAATTTAGAATATAATTTATTATTTAGAGCTAAGCCTCATATTTTCACATCATGTCATAATCCTTTAGCTAAAAAGAATTCTGTTTCATTAGAAGAATTAAAGGATTATCCTTATTTATCATTTGAACAAGGTGATAATAATTCATTTTATTTTTCAGAAGAAATATTATCATATGTTAAAAAATCTAAAAATATTAGAGTAAGAGATCGTGCTACATTATTTAATCTAGCAATTGGATTAAATGGCTATACAATATCTTCAGGTGTATTAGATAAGGATTTAAATAGTGGTATTATTGGAATACCTTTAGAAGTAAATGATTATATGGATATTATAATTATTACACATAAAAATATTGTATTATCTGATATGGCTAAATTTTATATTGAATCTTTACATAAATATATCGAGCCATAACTATAAACTATGACAAACTCTAGTTTTTAAATATTTTTAAACTATAGCTAATTATATTATAATTTAAATAAATTATATAAGGGAAGAGTGTTAATATGAAGATTTCTAAGATACTTAAAAAGAAAAGAACATTATCATTTGAGGTGTTTCCACCTAAGAAATATGATGAAGAAATAGTCAAATTATATGAAACAATTAATGCGCTAAAGCAATATAATCCTGATTTTATATCAGTAACATGTGGCGCTAATGGATCTAATAGAAAAAATAATACTGAGATTGCGGGCTATATAAAAGAAAAAGGCATTGAACCACTTGCCCATTTAACTGGTGGGCCTTCAACAGAAGAGGATATCTTAAATGCTATTAAATCATTAAAAGAGAAAAATATTGAGAATGTTTTAGCATTAAGAGGTGATAAGCCAGTTGATTATGAAGCAGAATATTGCAAGACATTTAAGCATGCTACTGACTTAATGGACTATATTAATAAAAATAGTGATTTGTCTTTTGCTGGTGCCTGCTATCCTGAAGGACATAGTGAATGTGATTCATTAAAAGAAGATTTAATTCATATGAAAGAAAAACAAGATGCTGGTGCTGAATTCTTCATTACCCAAATTTTTTATGATAATGAATATTATTATAGATTAGTTAGTGAAGCAAGAAAGGTTGGTATAACTAAACCAATTATTCCTGGCGTCATGCCACTTATCTTCCCATCAAGTATCAAGAGAACAAAAGAAATGTGCGGATTAACAATTCCACTTGAATATAGAAATATGCTTGAATACTATAAGGATAATCCAAAGGTATTCAAGGAAATAGGAATAAATTATGCAGTATATCAAATTATGGATTTAATTGCTAAAGGAGCTCCTGGAATCCATATTTATATTATGAATAATTCTAAAACTGCAGAAGAAATATATAAGAGATTAGAACATGTCTTTAAAGAGCTATTCTGATTTAATTAAGCTTTGTTATACATATATTGGCTACAAGGATGATAACAAAGATTTATATATAGAAGAATCAGTAAAAAAATCATTAAAGGAGCTTGAACAAATAGCAGCATTTAAATATATTTATGCTGAATATAGTGAAATTATTCCAATATTAAATAAAGAACCATATTTGAAATTTTTATCTAATTCAAATAGCTATTATTTAGTTGCTACTACACTTGGTGTTATGGTTGATAAAAGAATTAGTGTTTTATCTAAAATAGATATGCCATATATGGTAATATTTAATTCATGTGCAGCAGCTTATTTAGAATATTTAGCTGATAATTATGAATATGAAAATTTAGGTGATGATTTATCATATAGATTTTGTCCTGGATACGGTGGTTCGTCAGTTGCTGATTTATTAGAATTAAGTAAATATTTGAAATTGGAAAAAATAGGTATTCAAATATTTGATTCTGGTATGATGCTACCTGAAAAAAGTATGTTTGGAATAGTTGCTAAAAATAAAAATAAGAATAAAACATGTGATTCATGTGTGCTTGAGAAAAAATGTAAATATCAAAAGGAGGGGAAAACGTGCTACAGCTAGAAAATATTATGATATTTGATGGTGGATTTGGATCTGAAATAGAAAAAAGAGGCTTAGATACAAATCTATGCATGGAATATAACATTATTAAGCCTGATGTTATTAAAGAAATTCATAATGAATATAGATATGCTGATTTCATTACAACTAATACATTTGGTTTAAATAGAATTAAATATCATGGTAAATATAAAATAGAAGATATTGCCATAGCTGCAATCAATAATGCTAGATCAGTTGGTAAAAAAGTAATGTTTGATATTGGTCCAACAGGAAGTATGTTAAAGCCTATTGGTACATTATCATTTGATGAAGCATATGATGCATTTAAAGAAATTGCATTAATTGCTAAAGATTATGTAGATGGATTTATTCTAGAAACATTTTCAGATTTATATGAATTAAAAGCTGCAATACTTGCAGTAAAGGAAAATGCTCCTGATAAATTATTATTTACTACAATGACTTTTGATAAAACTGAAAGAACATTAACTGGATCAACTCCTGAAATAATGGTAAATACATTAGAAGGACTTGGAGTTGATGCCCTTGGCGTTAACTGTGGCTTAGGTCCAAAAGAATTATATAATGTTATTACAAGAATTATTAATTGCAGTCATACACCAATTCTTATTCAGCCTAATAGAGGTCTTCCTAAATTAAAAGATGGAAAGACTTATTATGATTTAAGTGTAGAAGAATATGATGAATACATTAAAAAATATGTTGAATTAGGTGTATCAATAATTGGTGGATGTTGTGGTACAAATCCAGAATTTATTAAAGAAATATCTAAATATAAAAGATGTAAAATAAATAAACGAACTAATCCATATAAAACAATTGTTAATTCAGCTACAGTAGCTACAGAAATAGAGAATGTAGTTATTTGTGGTGAAAGAATGAATCCAACAGGTAAAAAGAAATTAAAACAAAAATTAATTGATGGAGATTATGATTACCTTGTTGGTGAAGCCCTAAAACAAGTTGATGCTGGAGCAAAAATCTTAGATTTAAATGTTGGTGTACCAAAACTAGATGAGGTTAAAGTATTAAAGGATGCCTTAATGAAAGTCCAAGAATATGTAGATACACCTATTCAAATTGATACCTCTAATAAGGATGCCATGGAATTAGCATGTAGATATTATAATGGTATTCCACTTATTAACTCTGTTAACGGCGAACAAGCAGTTATGGATAGAGTATTCCCTATAGCAAAAAAATATGGAGCTGTAGTACTTGGACTTGCACTTGATGAAAAAGGTGTTCCTAAGACTGCAGAAGAAAGATTAGAAATTGCTAAAAGAATTATTAACGAAGCGTCTAAATATGGTATTCCAAAAGAAAAAATAATGATTGATACATTAGTATTAACAGCAAGTGCTGAACAAGCTTTAGTTAAAGAAACATTAAGAGGCTTAACATTAGTTAGACAATTAGGTGTTAAAACAGCTCTTGGTGTATCGAATGTATCATTTGGTCTTCCAAGAAGAATATTATTAAATAAAACATTTTTAACAATGGCTATGTATGCAGGATTAAATATGCCAATTATTAATCCACTTGATAGTGAAATGACTGAAGCTATTGATGCATATAATGTTTTATTAAATATTGATAATAATTCAATTAATTATATTGGTAAATATAATGATTCAGAAGATGTAAATACTCCTAAAAAGAGTCAAGAAATGGATTTAAAGACTGCTGTAATTAGGGGATTAAATAATGAATGTGAATCTTTAACTATTAAAGAATTAGAAATACATGAACCACTTTATGTAGTGAATGAAATTTTAATCGCAGCCTTAAAAGAGGTTGGAGATTTATATGATAAAGGTAAAATGTATTTGCCACAATTAATATCAGCTGCTGAAGCAGCAAAGGTAGCTTTTGGAGTTATATCTAAAAAATTCCCTAAATCAGGTAATGCAAAAGCTACAGTAATTATGGCCACCGTAAAAGGTGATGTTCATGACATTGGTAAAAATATTTGTAAGGTAGTACTTGAATCTTATGGATATGAGGTAATTGATTTAGGTAAAGATACACCAATTGAAGTAATAGTAGATGCATATAAAAAATATCATCCATTAGCGATTGGCTTATCTGCATTAATGACAACAACAGTTATATCTATGGAAGATACAATAAAAGCATTAAGAGAGATTAATTGTGAATCTAAAATAATTGTTGGTGGAGCAGTATTAACACAAGATATAGCTGATTCTATAGGCGCTGATTATTATTCAGTAGATGCACTAGATTTAGCTAGAATAATAGAAAAATTAAATGAAAGAAAATAGGAAAGAGGTATTTTATTATGAAAAAAAGAATTTTAATTTTAGGATCATTAGCATTAGTTGCACTTGCAGGTTGCAATAGTAATGGAGGAACAACAACAAATGTTAATTTTGGCAAATACGAGGATTTTACTAAAGAAGAAAGCAAGAAAAATTATGAATTAGGTAGAGATTATTTTAAATTAAAAATAGCTAATCCTGATACAACTAAAACAGGTGAGGATGAATCTCATTTTTCATATTATTTACCAGGTGAAACAGTTGCAGAATTTGATGTTTTATTTGATGGTGAAAAGAGTGTTAAGGAATGCTTAGAAGCATATGATGCTTATTTTGATAATGTTAAATTTGAATATTCAACATATGATCAAGGCGTAACATATTATTTTGCAGGAGCAACTAAAGATAACGTTAAATTGATAGAGAATTCTAATATACTAGTATTATTCAATAATGAGTATTCAAATTATACAATTAATAATTTTACTCCAGCTGGTGCTGATAAGAAATTAGATACAAAAGAAGATAATTTAAAAGAATTAACTATTGTAAAAGATGCTTGGATTTATTAATATATAATTGTAAAAGGAAGTGATATTTTTGAGATTATATAAAGAAATGGTATTATTTGTATCAACATTTATATTATTAATATTCTTTAGATTCACATCACTTAATTCTAATATTGATTTTGTTACCATTACATTATTTGTAATAGTCTTATCATTAAGTTATATTTCAAGCTTTATATCATTCTTTTTATTTGGAATTGCTCAAGAAATATCATTTATGATCCAAGGAATGCCATTTAGTTTTAATTATCTAATTAATATTTATATTGGATTAGCAATGTGTTATGTATTTATGGTTGGAATTAAACTAATATTTAGAAAAAAATCATTATTAGCATATCCAATTGTTTATGTCGGATCAAAATGGTTATTTGCGTTTGGTCAAGATTTAAGAATATTGTTAAATGGTGGTATTGCTTATCATATTGCTACAGAAGAATGGATTTGGATGAAAATATTAAATTCATTACCTAGTCAATTCTTTGTTGGATTATTTATTGGATTTATTTATTTGCATAGATATTTTAAGAAAGAAAAACAATGTTATAGTGGAGGTATTGTTTTAGCATGAAAAAGGAAATTGTAACAACGAAGAAAGCACCACAAGCGATAGGGCCATATAGTCAAGCTATTGTTATTAACAATTTGGTTTACACATCAGGTCAAATTGCAATACAACCTGAAACAGGTGTAATAGTATCAACTGATATTGAAGGACAAACTAAGCAAGTATGCCAAAATATTGCTGAAATATTAAAGGCTGCAGGAAGTCATATTGATAATGTTATTAAAACAACAGTATTTATTAAAAATATGTCTGATTTTGCTAAAGTAAATGAAATATATGCAACATATTTTAAAACAAACCCAGCTAGAAGCTGTGTAGAGGTCTCAAAATTACCAAAGGATTGCTTAATTGAAATAGAAGCAATTGCATATAAGGATTAATTTAAAAAAGTCTTGCCAATGTGCAAGATTTTTTTCTTTTTAAATTTGATTTAGTTTTAATTAAGGTTTCTATTTTATATTTAAGGCGTAAAAAACGAAATGGGGTCTTATATATGAAAAGAGGAATAAAAGGAAAAATATTATTTATAAGTGGAATTATATCTTGTATGGCTTTGTTTACTAGTTGTTCAATTAATAGTTCAAATAATAATACAAATACTGAAAGTATTATTAGTACTAAAGAAGATAATACAACAATAGAATCTAATGCTTTAACTGAAGATTCAATTACAGTAACAACAAATGATACTGAATTAAGTGAAACAAATGAAAATGTAGGGACTGAAGATGAAACAGATAGTAGCACAAATAATAATGATAATTCTTTAGATAATGAAGAAGAAAATCAAGCATATACTGCAACATTTGTTGTAGATTCTAATGTTAAAGTATTAGTGTATGATACTCAAGATATGTCAGGAGAAGGGCTAGAGACTTTATCTACTACATCAAAAGATGGATTAACTGGTTTAGATTTAGCTGATGGAAATGGTCAAATTAATTTTAAACTAGTTTTTGGTGATGGATACGAATTAGAAAGTCTTGTAATAACGCCTACAACTGGATATAAAAATTTAAAAGGATCTGCTGATACAGGAGTAGAAAACGGATTTCGAATTACTAAAGTATCATCAGATTTAACTATTACAATTACAACAAAAGCTATTACTGAAGAATCTGATGATACAACCGAAGGATTTGTTTCAACTTTCGAATTAAATAATTGTAAAGTTTATGTTTATGATACACAAGATATGTCAGGAGAAGGCACTTTTACAACGACAGCTATCGCCAAAGATTCAGCATTAGGAACAATCTTAACTGATGGAAATGGTCAAGTAAATTTTAAGGTTGTAGCAAATGATGGTTATTATATCGATAATACTTGCATTAGTATTACAGGAACTTACAAGAATTTAAAAACACCAACTGAAATTGGTGTAGAAAATGGCTATAGAATTACTAAGGTATCATCAGACTTAACAATAACTATCGATGCTAAATTATTAAGTGAAGCAGAAGAAACTGATAATTCATTTTCTATAATTTCAGAAAATGATTCAAATACATATGTTTTAAATGGATATACTGAAACAGGTTCATTTACATATACATATGAAAATAATATTTTAACAATTACTACAAATGATGTATTATCATTAACATTAGACGGTACATATTATGGTGGAATTGTAATTAATTCTGAATATGATATAGTTTTAATTTTAAATAATGTAGAAATTAATTCTAGTGACTCTTGTCCTTTATATATTAATACAACAGGTAATACTAGTATTAAGGCTGAATCATCAACTACTAATACAATTAGGGATAATAGAGAATTAGTGGATGAAAATTCAACTGATGTATCGTCAGCAATTTATGTTGTAGGAGATCTAGAATTAAAGGGTACTGGTGAAATCTATGTATATTCTTCAAATAATAATGGTATTCATTCAAAGGATGATTTAACTGCTAAAAAATTAACATTAACTATTAATGCATGTGATAATGCACTTAAAGGAAATGATTCCATAACTATAGAATCTGGAAATTATACATTAATCGCAAGACAAGGTGATGGATTAAAGACAAGTAATTCAAGTTTATCATCAAGTGGTGTTCAAAAAGGAACTATTACGATTAATGATGGATTAATAAATATTTATGCAGCATGTGATGGTATAGATGCAGTATATGATGTAATAATAAATAATAATCCAACAATTAATATTTATACTGATAAATATTCAACTTATTCAGAAGAAGTAACTTATACTACTGAAAACATATATTATATAAGATCAACTTCAAATTCATATAAATATTCAGTTTATTACTATAATTCATCTACAAATGAATATGTATGGAAGAATGCAAATACATCACCTACATATACAGTATCTGGACAAATGGGAAGAACATATTACTATTATCAAGTTGATAAGCCAGAAGGCTATGATAAGATGTATGTTTATGTATATTTTAGTAACCAAGAACAGGGACAAAGTACATCTTATTCAAAAAAATCGTCAGTGCTAACTGTAAATGATAGTTATGACACTATTGCATATAGTGGAAATAATTTTAGCTTTACAAATTATACAACAGCATCTAGCCAACCAGGCGGTGGTATGGGAGGTATGAATGATGGTAACACTGATAAAGGTGATTATTCTACAAAAGGAATAAAAGCTGATAATGAAATTGTAATTAATGGTGGAACTATTTATATCAAATCATATGATGATGCAATTCATGCAAATAATGATAATACATTAGAGTCAGGTGAAACGCCTTTAGGCAATGTAACTATAAATGGAGGAAATATAACACTATATTCAAATGATGATGGTATTCATGCTGATGGTATTTTAGAAATTTCTAATGGAACAATTAAAGTAGATTATAGCTACGAAGGAGTAGAAGGAACAAAAATAAATATATCAGGTGGCGACATTACTGTTGTTTCAAAGGATGATGGATTTAATTCAACTTTATCTACTGAATCATATGGTATTACAATTACTGGTGGTAATATTTATGTATATGCAGGAGGCGATGGCTTAGATAGTAATACAACTACATCATATGGTGGATTATTAATTGATGGTGGAAAAACTATAGTAATATCAACATCTGGTGGAAATTCATGTATAGATACAGAACAAGGATACACATATAAATCAGGATATATAGTAGCAATGTGTCCACAGGGTATGACTTCAGAATGCGAGAAGGTATCAGGTGGAGTATCAAAATATGGTAAATCTACTACAATGACTTTAACAAAAGATAAATATTTAGTTATATCAAATACAGTAGTAATTAAAATACCTACAACAATATCTTCAGGATATGTAATTGAATTAGGTAATTCTTCAGCAGCTATATCTACTTCAAGTGAAACATCATATGATTTAGATAATAATGGTATATATTGGCTAGTATAGAATAAGTGGTGTCATAAGGCACCATTTATTTTTTTTATTTAAAATGATATAATTTATAAATATACGAGGGAGTGATAATGGTGGATATTCATTTTTTAAAAAAGATACCTTATGAAAAAAGAATAAAACTATTTGCACTATTATCACTTTTTACAAATGTAATAATGTGTATTGCTAAATTTATTGCAGCAGCAATATTTAAAAACTATTTTCTTTTAGTCGCAGGTATGTTTAATATATTTGTATTCTTGGCCAAAGGAGAATGCTTATTAGGGTTAAAATGTAATACTAAAAGCTTTAAATTTAGGAATACATTTATATTTATATTTGTATTAACTGCAGGTATAGTATATACAATTTATTCGGCAAGACTAATTATATACGAAGATTATGCAACCTATAACTTCTCTATGGAATTAGGTATATTAATTGCTTTAGTATCATTTATTGAACTTGGTGTAGCAATATATGGATTGATTAAAGTTAAAAAATATGGTCATTTTTATAGAGATATTAAAATAATTAATTTTATAACTGCACTAACTGCTTTAGTTTTAACAGAAGCAGCAATCACTTCATTTGTTAGTATTGGTATTCATAATACAAAGCAAAATAATGGTATATTTGGAATGATAGTTGGCATATTCACTATCATAATGTCTATCTATATTTATTTCGCTCCTGTTATATCAATTATAGATAGAGAGCATAATAGATATAAAATAGTAGATCTCAATAAAGCTAAAGTATATTTTAATGAATCAAATATCTTAGAATTACCATTATCATTTACGAAAATATTTAAAAAATATGTTTATATAGCTTATTTAAAGGATAATATAGCAGATGGACATATCAAATTAAAAAGGGATTTATTTCAAAGATCTAATATCGAAATAAAGATATTGTTAATAATATTCTTTCCATTATATATGATTCCATTTTTCTTTTTCCACTTTTTATATTTTTTAAGGACAATGAATATACCAAAAAAATTAGATAAATTGATGGAAGAACATGGATTTGCTAAAATAGATAATTAAGAATAATTCTTAAATCCCATAATTTCACATAATATTTTTTAAAAAATTGTATAAAATGTATTGACAATGTTTTAAAACGGGTTATAATATAAGTGTCTTATAAAAGAGACATCTATCATTATACTCCCTACAAGATAGATTACTTTTTCATAAGCAAACTATAACTCTCCCAATTAAGAAAGAAGGATAGCACTTTTTCTAGCTATCCTTCTTTCATTTTTTTATTTTTATTTATTAAAATAAATAGTATAATATTTTTTGAAAGCATGGTGTTATATATGATAAGAGAAGATATTGATAATTTTATTAAAACAATACCAGAAAATGTATGTATTGTTGCTGCAACAAAATATGTTGATGCAAATACAATGTTAGAACTATATAATCATAATATTAAAGATTATGGTGAAAATAGAACAGAAGCTTTTTTAGAAAAATATGAAGCATTAAAGGATTATAAAGATATTAAATGGCATTTTATCGGCCACTTACAAAGAAATAAAGCTGAATCAGTTATTAATAAAATTGATTGTCTTCATTCACTTGATTCTTTAAAATTAGCTAAATTAATAGAAGAAAAAAGAGAAAAGCCACTAGATTGCTTTATTGAGGTATCTATTAATATGGAAGAATCAAAAAATGGTGTACCATATAAAGAAATAAATAGTTTTATGGAAGAAGTATTAAAATTTAAAAAGATTAATGTAGTTGGCTTTATGATGATGGCTATTAAAAATGATTCAGATGATGATATTATTAAACAATTTAAGGCATTGAAATATTTAAAGGAAAGAGTAGAAAAAGATTTTAATATTAATATGCCATATTTATCAATGGGTATGTCTAATGATTATAAGGATGCAATTATTGCAGGAGCGACTCATATCAGATTAGGAAGAATTTTATGGAATCTATAGAAAATTTTAAAAAAAGATGTGATTCTATAATTGATAAAGCATATCAAGGTGGTGTAACCTTGTTAGGCTTTTTAGATGATGCAGAAATAGGTGTATTAGAAGCATTAATTAGAAAGCATCCATCTTTATATTTATATTCTGATGGCGGAATAATAAATAGTGATAGAAAAAGATATTTATTAACACCATATGAAGATACAAATATTGATTTTAAAA
>JAFSWG010000064.1 GCA_017444645.1 Acholeplasmatales bacterium
ACTTCTAATATTATTTCATTAGAAAATAAATATAGAAATATTGAAGAAAGATTAAATAATATAGAAGAAAGTTTATATTCTTCTGAATCTATAATATATGAAGGAGAAATATTAGAACCGTATACATTTTTAAGAAAGTTATTCTTCTTAGCTAAAAATGAATTAAAAATTATAGATTATTATGCTGATAAATTTTTATTATCTATGTTATTAGATATCAAAGTAAATATTGAAATAATTACTTCTTCTAATTCGTATTTAAACAAAGAAAAAATTCCTAATAACATTAAAATAACTATAGATGAAAATGATCATGATAGATTTATTATAATTGATGATATTGTATATGCAATTGGTACTTCTTTTAATGGTATTGGTAAAGGTAAATTTGTAATGATTAAACTTAAAAATTTAAATAAAGAAATGATATTAAAAAAATAAAAAGGATTGAATTTTCAATCCTTTTACTTTCGACTGGTGCTCCAGGCGGGACTCGAACCCGCACGATATCACTACCAGCAGATTTTGAGTCTGCCGCGTATACCAATTTCGCCACTAGAGCATTTGGGGATAAATCCCCATAAAATCTTTTTTATTATATCATTATAATTGTTTTAAAACAATTATTTCTTTTTTCTTTTTTTATTATAGCTTTCAATTGCTTCTAAATATACATTGTATATATTTTCAGCAAATTTTTCCTTAGAAAATTCTTTTGAAGATGGTTTAGCATTAGCTTTTACTTCTGATAAATCATTATTTAAACAATATTCCATCTTTGTAACAAATTCTTCTTCTGTATCAAATACAAATCCATTATATCCTTCTTTAACAACGTCTTCGATACATGGATCATTTTTAACTAATACAGGTACTCCAGAAGCTAATGCTTCTACATATGTTAAGCCCTGTGTTTCAGAGCTAGATGCATTAACAAATACATCTGCAATATGATAATAATATGGTATCTTTTCCCATGGAATTAATCCAGTAAATATTACCTTGTCATAAATGCAAAGACTACTAGCTAAATCCTTTAATTCATCTAAAATTGGTCCACCACCAACAATTAAAAGTCTAGCTTTATCATTTTCATTTGCAAGCTTTGCAAATCCTTTAATAATAAATTCAATATTCTTTTCTTTTGCAGTTCTACCAATGTATGCAAATATGAATTTATCTTTTAAGCCTAATCTTTCCTTAAGAACATCTAATTCTTCTTTAGTGCCTTTAAAATCAGAAAATCTATATAATTCTATTCCTGTAGGAATAATCTTAAAATCATTACCCTTTATACCATAATTTTTTAAATCAGGTAACATCTTTTTTGTAGGTAAAATTGTTATTTCAGCTGATTTATATGTTGGCTTTGTAAATAGATTTCTCATGCACATTACCCAAAATGGATGCATAAATCTATCTGATACTGGGAATAATGTACAAATATATTGTATCCATGCTGTATGAACAGTATATACAATTGGAATATGTAATTTCTTTGCTGCAACTCTCGCAATTTTTGCCATATTAAATTCTGTATTAATATGAATAACATCGAGATTATATTTTTCAATTTCTTTAATAAATCTTTTATGATTTACATTAAATTTATATTCACTTGCAGCCTTAAAAGGATAATACATTCCTGGAAAATTAACTATTCTTTTACTAGTAATTTCTGGATTATCTTTACAATTATCTTCATCGATAGCCGTAAAAATATAGCATTCATGACCCATTGCTTCTAGGCCTTCATATAACATTTTTATTGAAGTAACTACACCACTAACTTGTGGGTAGAATTGATCAGAAAATAAACCAATTCTCATAGTAACCTCCCCATTTAACTACTTTACTTCTTTATTTTCATTAGATTCCTTTGAAGAATCATTATTAATAGACTCATCTGTTTCTAATATAATTTCTTTTTCAGATAATGTCAATTCATTTTTCTTCATATCCTTAGATATTGACCTATCAAAAACAATATAATCAACTAAACCATAACCTAAAACAAAATAATATGTTAATAATCTCCAAATAAGCATTCCACTTTGTGCTACTGCATCAGGATCAGATGCTCCACCTTGAGTAATTAAATTTTTAAATAATACTAAGAAAGCAAACTCAACCCCTCCAGATGCACCTGGAAGTGGTACCCAAATTGTTGTTGTTAAGCTAAAAGATGTAAGTGCAAAGCAATACCAGAATTCTTGTCCTGTAATTGGATGACCAATAACATAGAAACCAACAAAAGGAACACAATAATAAATCATGTTTGCAGCTATTTTAGTGAAAAGACATAAAAACCATATTTTCATGTCTTTTCTCATATCTTTAAATGCTTTTTGCATATCTTCTACATATTGTGTAACAGATGCTGTTTTATCACCAACTAGCTTTTTAATTGGCTTAATCTTACAAATACCATTGATTAATCCAATTAATGCTTTTCCAAATAATTTACTACATCCAAGTAATAACAATAATACCATTATAAATAAATTAATTGAAAAACCAACGATGAATAAAACAATAAAATTATCTATATCACTATGTAATCTATTGAAATAAACAATAGCACAAATAATTGATATTAAATTTAGTGATACCTGATAAGCTAAGAAATTTAATAATAATTGAGATGTAGAATCTGATAAAGATACATTCTTTTGTTTTAATGCATAAGCTTGAAATGGTTGTCCACCAGATGAAAATGGTGTAACCGCATTAAAGAAAAACTCAGAACCGGAAATCAAATATAAATCCCAAAATTTCAAATGCTTATATTGTCTTTTAACTAAAATTATTAATGATAATTTATATACAAAGCAATATGCAAAAATTAATCCAATGCATAATAATAACCATAGTGGATTAAATCCGCTACCAAATATAGCAAATATTTTTTGAATATCACCAATTTGAGTTAAAAGAACAACTAATAGTATCAAAATTGCAAGTATTAAGATTAGATACTTAATTATCTTCTTTTTTGAATACATATTACATTTCCTCTAAATATTTAATACCTAGTAGTCTTAATCCTTCATTTAAAACAATTCTAATTGCTTTTGCTAAAGCAAAATTAGTATTTCTTTTAACCTCATCTTCAACATTTATCTTTTCAATTGAATAGAATTTATTGAATGATGCTGCTAAATTTAATAAATACTTTGCAACAACTGATGGAGCAAATTCATTTGCTGCTCTTTCAATTGTTGATTTAAATTCAGATATTAATTTAACTAATTCAAAATAATGAGGCTTAGTAAATAAGCTTTCATCTATATTATTATAATCAAATTCTTTATCTCTTAATATAGATGCAATTCTTACACCTGTATATTGTAAATATGGACCAGTTTGTCCTTCAAATTTAACAGCATCTTGGATATTGAATTCAATATCTAATCCTCTAAAGTTCTTTAAATCAGCAAATACGATAGCTGCAATACCAACATTTTTAGCTATTTCATCCTTATTTTTAATATTAGGATTCTTCTCTTCAATTTGCTTTTTAGCTAAATTAATAGCTGTCATTAATACATCATATAATTTAACTACATTACCTTTTCTAGTAGATGCCTTTTTACCATTAGTTAAATATAGACCAAAATTAACATGATTTACTTCCTCAGCAAAATCATATCCCATTTTTGTAATTAATCTTTTTAATTGCTGGAAATGAAGCTTTTGTTCATTACCTACAACATATAAAATCTTATCAAATTTATATTCCTTCTTACGATAGAATACAGCAGCTAAATCACGAGTGATATATAATGAACCACCATCACTTCTTTTAATTAATGCAGGTGGCATATCATCACCTAAATTAACTATTTTAGCTCCTTGATCTTCTACTAATAAACCTTTATTTTCAAGTTCATCAACTACTGCATCCATTTTATCATTATAGAATGCTTCTCCATTATAAGAATCAAATGAGATATCTAATAAATCATAGATTTGAGCTGATTCTTTTAAAGATTCTTCTCTAATCCATTTCCATAAATCTAAATATTCTTGATCCTTTAATTCCATTTTTCTAAAGGCTTCTCTAGCTTCATCTTCTAAAGCTGGATTCTTTTCAGCTTCCTCATGGAATCTAACATAAAGGGCAGTTAATTCATTAATTGGATCAGCTTTAATTTTATCTAAATCTCCCCAATTCTTATATGCGACAATCATTTTACCAAATTGAGTACCCCAATCTCCTAAATAATTGATTGAATAAGTACTATATTCACATTTTTGTAAAATTAGTTTTAATGAATTACCAATCATTGTTGAACGTAAATGTCCAATTGAGAAGCTTTTAGCAATATTAGGGCTTGAATAATCTAATGTTACATTTTTATCCTTACCCATTTCACTTGTTCCATAATTTGATTCTTTTGTAATAGCCTCAATTAATATAGCCTTTGATAATTTTTCTTTATCAACAAACAAATTAACAAATGCGCCAACAGATCTAATATCTGAAATAGGAAGATTAAAAGACTTGATTGCATCTAGTGCTTCAGAAACAATTTCAGGCATTGGTTTTCTCAATGTTTTAACTACCGCAAACATAGGAACAGAAATATCACCTAGTTCTGCCTTTTTTGGTTCTTCTACAACTATTTGTAAATCTACATTATATTTTTCCTTATAATAAGTCTCTAGCTTATTTTTAATTTCTAATTTAATTGAATCAATCATTTTAATAGCCTCCTTATTAAGATAAAAACTGAGACGAGTGTCTCAGTTAATTAATTAGTTTGATTTAACTAGTTCATCAGCTTTTGCATATTTGAAAGCTGAACTAATATATACACTCCACTTATTATCGCCAAAGTCTTCTTTAGTATCAGTTTGAGAATTAAAAACTAATGAATTAGATTTGAATACTAATAATGCAGGATATGTTTCTAAATCGAAATTATCTTGACTTTGATATAAGCCGTTGCTAGAAGCTACTAATGAATTAATATTTTCATTAATTACTGCATTATATTCATTAACTTTAGTCTTATATGTTGCTGTAGCCTTAGTATCTGCATCTGTATTTTCTACATAATCTGCAAACCATAAATAAACTGTTTTTACATCATATTCGTTTGCGATTGTATTGATGTTAGATAAATTCTCTAAGAATTGTGCATTCTTTAATGAACCATAGAATACAAATGTATAATCATCAGATTTTTTAGTATTCTTTAAACCATCTAAAGATGTTTCTTTGAAAACATGATTTTCAGGTAAAGTGTTATATGAAGTAGAATTTTCTGAATTATAAGTTGAAATTGCTGTATTATATTTTTCTAGTGTTACTGATGCGCTAGTAGGTAAATTGATAATTACTGCCGCAACAATTAATACAACTATACCAACTAATAAGAAAATTAGTTCTTTTGTCCATTTAAATTTAATTTTATTTCTTTTACTTTTTGATGCCATATATAAAACTCCTTTATAGGTGGTTATAATAAATTATAATTTTTTCCATATGCCTTTTAATTATATCAAAAAGAAGGTAATATATCAATACTAAATCCCTTTTTTTTACTTTATACATAAATGAGTCAAAAAATATTGATTTTAAGCCATTTTTATTTATGTTTTAAGAGTTATTTTGACTTGTTAATGGATGTAAATTATTGTATAATATTGTATATAAGAAGTTCTATGAAACAAATTATTTATTGTTACTTAAGGAGGTTTATTAATGAAAGTCTTAATTTGTGCGAGCGAGGGAGCTCCATACGCAAAGACAGGCGGACTTGCTGATGTTATAGGTGCATTACCTAAAGCATTACAGGAAAATGGCTGTGACGCGAGAGTTATTTTGCCTTATTACAAAAAAATAAAAGATAAAAATATAGCAACATATAAAGGCTATGCTTATGTTAGAATAGGTTCTTCTACTGAATATGTTGGAGTATTTGAGGCAGTACACGAAGGTATTACTTATTATTTCATAGATAGTGATAGATATTTCAATAGAGATGGCTTCTATGGATATGGTGATGATGGTGAAAGATTTGCATTCTTTGATTTTGCAGTACTTGAAGCAATTAAGGTTGTTCAATTCTTCCCTGATATCATTCATGTAAATGATTGGCAAGCAGGTTTAGTACCTTATATTTTAAAAAATAATTATTATGCTTATCCAGAATTTAATAGAATTAAAACTGTATTCTCAATTCATAATATCCAATACCAAGGTAATTTCCCAATGGATATGATGAATATATTATTTATGCCATATTCTAATTCTTTAGAATTTGGTGGCTGTATTAATTTTATGAAATCAGCAATTATGGAATCAAATGCCATTACTACTGTTTCACCTACATATAAAAACGAGGTTTTAACAGATCAATATGGCTATTATTTGAATAATATTTTAGGATTAAGATATTTTGATTTCTATGGAATCTTAAATGGTATTGATACTGTTAAATATGATCCTGAAACTGATAAAAATTTATTTAAGAATTATTCAATTAAAACTGTTACTTCTGGTAAGAAAGCAAATAAGGAAGGATTATTAAAACAATTTGGATTACCAAATGATGATGTTCCTCTATTTGGATTAGTATCAAGATTAGTTGATCAAAAAGGTATTGATTTATTAGAACCAATTATTGATGAGGTAATTAATTATAGTAATGCCAAATTCATTTTAATGGGTTCAGGTGATTCTTATTATGAAAATTTCTTTAGAAGCGTTGAAGCAAGATATCCTGATAGATTCAAATGCTATATTGGATATAGTGATGAAATCGCTCAAAAGATTTATGCAGGATGTGACTTATTCCTAATGCCATCTAAGTTTGAGCCTTGTGGTCTTGGACAAATGATCGCCATGAGATATGGTACACTACCTCTAGTAAGAGAAACTGGTGGATTAAAAGATACAGTTCAACCTTTCAATGTATATTCTGGTGAGGGTACAGGATTTACATTTACTAATTTTAACTCTTATGATTTGAAAGAAGTTATGTTCTTAGCAATCAATACTTATAACAATAATAAGATTGCATTTAAAAAAATGGTTAAATCAGCAATGGAAAAGGACTTCAGCTGGAAACAATCAGCTCTAGCATACATTGATTTATATAATAAGCTAGTAAGATAATGAAGGGGGAAAATAATATATGGAAACTTTAGCTTTAATCTTAGCTGGTGGACGTGGATCAAGATTAGATATCTTATCTGAAAAAAGATCTAAACCAGCCGTACCATTTGCAGGTAAATTTAGAATTATCGACTTTGCCTTATCAAATTGTACAAACTCTGGAATTTTCCAAATTGGAATTCTAACACAATATTTACCACTATCACTTAATGAACATATAGGTGTAGGTAAGCCTTGGGACTTAGATAGACGTGATTCATTTGTAACACTTCTTCAACCAAACAACTCATGGTATAACGGTACTGCCGATGCAGTAAGAAAGAATCTTGAATTCGTTAAACGTTATGCTTCTAAATATGTTCTAATTCTTTCTGGAGATCATATCTACAAGATGGATTATTCAAAGATGATTGAACAACATAAGAAAACTGGCGCTGATTTAACAATCGCTGCTAAAATCGTACCATTAGATGAAGCATCAAGATTTGGTATTCTTGAAACTGATAAAGAATTAAGAATTAAGAAATTCGTAGAAAAACCAAAGGAGCCAAAATCAAATAAAGCTTCTATGGGTATCTATGTATTCTCTACTCAAGCTTTAATTGATGCAATCGAAGCTCATCCTGATATTGATGACTTAGACTTCGGTATGCATATCATTCCTGATATGATCAAAAATAAAAATGTTTATGCATATGAATATTATGATTATTGGAAAGATGTAGGAACTTATGACTCTTATCTAGAAGCAAATCTAGAATTATGCAAGAATGCACAATTAGATTTATATGATCCTTCTTGGAAGATTTATACTAAATCTGAAGATCTACCTCCAGTTAGAGTAGGTGAAGATGCAACAATTAAGACTGCATTAGTATCTAATGGATGTATTATTGATGGTGATGTAGAAAACTCAGTATTATCTCCTGGTGTTGTAGTTGGTGCTGGTTCTACTATCAAAAATTCAGTTATCTTAAATGACGTTGTTATCGGTAAGAATTGTAAGATTGAAGATACAATTATCGATAAGAATACAGTAATTGGTGATAATTCAATTATTGGTACTGGTGATAAGTCAATTGCTAATAAAGATAAACCTAAATTACTAGATTCCGGATTAAATGTTATCGGTAAGAAATTAATATTACCTGAAGGCTTAGTAGTTGAAAGAAACGTAAGAATCTTCTCTTCTCCTAATCCAAAGGAAATTACTGATAAACATATTCATTCTGGAGAAACAATTAAGTAATAATTAAAAAATTAAGGACATCATGTGATGTCCTTTTTCTTATGCTCTTTTTCTTCTAGCTTTTTTCTTAGCCTTTTGATCCTTTGATTTTAATTTATCAGCTATTTCTTCTATCTTAGCTTGTCTTCTTTTCTTATAACCTGGCTTCTTTTCACCGAGTGGTACATATTTAGCTGCTTCCTTTTGATAATCAGTTGTAGGCTTAATTCTTTCTAATCTTGTATTTCTACCTTTATATTCAACTAATTCTCCATTTTTTAATTCATAATATGTAGGCTTAATCTTTTTCTTAGATAAATTATCTAAATATGCATTATCTAATTCATCATATAATGTATATACTAAGCCATCATTATGCATTCTACCAGTTCTACCACTTCTATGAACATAGAATTCATAATCATAAGGTAATTCATAATTAATAATGTGTGATATACCAGGAATATCAATACCACGGGCAGCAAGATCTGTTGCTACTATAAATTGATATTTTAATTTAGCAGCCTCTTGGATAACTCTTTTTCTTTCTCGAGGTGACATATCGCCTTGAATCTGACCAACGAAGTATCCCTTTGCTTGAAGCTTACCTGCTAATTCAATAACTGTATCCTTTTTATTTGCAAATATTAAGCATAAATATGGTTGGAATGTATTTAATAAATCAGTTAATACATCAAATCTATCTCTATATTTTAATGGAATCCAAATATGTTTAATATTTAATTCACTATCATCCTTAATTTCAGTAAACTCAACATTTGTCATATATTTTTTAATATATGGTAAAACAGCTTCTGAAATAGTCGCACTAAAAAACATCATTCTAGAATTATTACATACGGCTGTAATTTGATCTAATTCTTCTTGGAATCCATTTTCAAATGTCATATCTACTTCATCGATTACTAAAACCTTTGATGTATATATTTTTAATACATTTTCGTCTATTGCTAAATCTTTGATTTTACCTGGTGTACCAATAACAATTTGAGGCATATTATTTTTAATCTTTTCGATTTCCTTTAATCTATCTGTACCACCAGAATATAACTTAATATTAATTGTATCACCACTAAAAGATGCAATATGTGATGCAACCTTATATATTTGCATCGCAAGTTCTTTAGTAGGAGCGATTATTGTTGCTTGAACCTCTTCCTTCTTTTCGTCTAATGTTTGAAAAATAGGAATTAAGAAGGCATGAGTTTTTCCTGAACCAGTTTTAGATTTTGCTAAAATATTTTTATTTCCAGTAAAATAATTATTTAATACTTCCTTTTGCACATCAGTAAAATCTTTAAATCTTAAATCTTCTATTGCTCTAACGATGTATTTTTTTAGTTCAAATCCTAAATAATTCATTATACATTCCTCCTTTTTTAAGCCAATTAATAATATCATTAATTAATAAATATTACAAGTTTTATTTCTTTTTATCCTTATTAAAATAGATTATATCATCACCAAATTTATTATTTATATCTTTCATAAGCTTCTTAATATTATTTTCTTTAATAGTCTTATCATTTATTGTAAATAAATTATATTCTTCTTTCAATTCACTTCTTTTTATAATATTTGAAAAGCCTACACCAACCAATCTATATGACTTAGTTTCATCCATTAATTCATTTAATAAATCTTCAATTAAATTATTAAAAATAAATATATCATCAGTATATTCATCTATCGTTTTTCTTCTACTTATTGTATTAAACTGTGAATCTCTCATTGTTAATACAACAGTTTTTGTTACATATTCACCTTTAACTAACCTTCCATGAATATCTCTTAACAAGCTTCTTAATACAGATAATATATCAACTAATGAATCCTTATGAATATCAAATGTAGTTTCTGTAGATATAGATTTAGAATTATTATATCTATCAGGGATTACTTCATTAGATGATTTACCTAAAATACAATTTTTAGCATAAGAATATGAATTATTACCAATTAATTTAATTATTAATTCTTCATTTCCCGGATTCATAAAATCTTCTATTGTATTAATTCCTGCATCTATTAATTTAGGATAAGTCTTTTTTCCTATACCAAAGATATCCTTTACACTTAAAGGGTATAATTTCTCTTTTATTTCCCTTTTTCTTAATACAGTTAATCCTAATGGCTTTTTCATATCAGAAGCCATTTTAGCCAAAAATAATGTAGGTGCAATGCCTATTGAACAAGGTAAATCTAATTCCCTTAATAATCTTAATTGGATTTCTTTTGCTAAAACAACAGGATGTATTTTTTCAGATATTTCTGTCATATCAGCATATAATTCATCTATTGACGCAACCTCTATTAAATTTGTATATTCTCTTATTATATTAACAAATAGATAATGATATTTTTTATATTCTTCGTAATTAGAATTTACAACTAAAAGGGTAGGAAGAATTTTATAAGCTTCAATAATGGGCATTGCTGAATGTATACCTAGTTTTCTAGCTTCGTATGATGCTGTAGATAAAACACCTTTATATGTACCTTCTCTACCTACAGCGAACGCTTTACCTCTAAGTGTTGGATTTAATTTACAATGAACGCTACAAAAATAAGCATTCATATCAATATGGAATATTATTCTTCCCTTATAATTTTTTAACATTTTATTCTTCCTTTTTTAATCTAATTATTATATAATAAGTAATGATTAATTTATTATAACATTTTTTATTAAGTGGGTGAAGAAATTTGAGCAGAAAAGATGACTATAAAGCAACAGCTAAAAAAAATAAAAAAGCTAAATCATATAATGAACAAAGAGCAGACGCTATTTTAGAAAAAAAAGATTCTAAAACTAAATCATATAGAAACCCTGCAAAAACTCTTGCTGGAAAAATAATAATAATCGTTCTAGCTTTAGTTATGGCATTTGGTGGATTATTTAGTTTAATTTGGGCAATTGTACAAAGCAGATAATAAAAGGGCACACTATGCCCTTTTAATTTTATGGTGATATAGATGATAAAAATAGTTACAATAGATTTAGATGGTACATTATTTGATAATGTTAAAAACATTTCAAAAGAAAATATTGATGCTATAAAAAAATGTCATGAATTAGGTGTAAAAATTGTAATTGCAACAGGAAGACCACTATC
>JAFSWG010000065.1 GCA_017444645.1 Acholeplasmatales bacterium
AATGGATATGTTTAGTAAGATGGAAAAGCTTCCTATTTCATATTTTGATAGAAATCCACATGGTGAAATCATGTCAACATATACAAATGATGTTGATGCTATTAGACAATTAATTTCTCAAAGTATTCCTCAATTTGTTCAAACTATGATTACAGTTACATTATTATTTGGCGTAATGATGTATTATAGCTTATGGTTAACTATAGCAGTAATAGTTGCAATATTCTTCATTTTCTTTGTAACAAAGAAAGTAGGAGGAGGATCTGCAAAATATTTCATTCAACAACAAAAATCAATTGCTCAAGCTGAAGGTTTTATTGAAGAAATGATGAATGGACAAAAAGTTGTTAAAGTGTTTAATCACGAGGAAAAATCTAAAAAGGATTTTGATGTATTAAATGACAAATTAAATGATGATGCATATAAAGCAAATGCTTATGCTAATATGCTAGGACCTATCATTCATAATATTGGTAACGTATTATATGTTATTGTAGCAATTATTGGTGTTATATTAGTTGTTAATAATGTACCTAATTTATCATTAAGAGGATTTGGTACAGCTGAAAATACATATTTTACACTAATACCAACTACACCTGATATGGGAGTTGCCTTATCTATTGGTATTGCGGTAGCATATTTAGGTATGGCAAGACAATTTGCTAATTCATTTAATCAAGTATCAATGCAATTAAATTCAGTTGTAATGGGTCTTGCAGGTGCTGATAGAATATTTGAATTATTAGATCAAGAGCCTGAAGAAGATAAAGGATATGTTACATTAGTAAATGCTACATATGATCAAAATGGTAATTTAGTTGAAACAGATGAAAAAACTGGTAAGTGGGCTTGGAAGCATCCACATGAAAATGGAACAATTACATATACTGAATTAAAAGGTGATATTAGATTATTTGATGTAGATTTTGGATATTTCCCTGAAAAGATAGTATTACATAATGTTTCTATTTATGCTAAACCAGGTCAAAAGATTGCCTTCGTTGGTGCAACAGGTGCAGGTAAAACAACTATTACAAATCTAATTAATAGATTCTATGACATAGCTGATGGTAAGATTAGATATGATGGCATTAATATTAATAAGATTAAAAAAGCTGATTTAAGAAGAAGTATTGGTATTGTATTACAAGATACAAATCTATTTACTGGTACAGTAATGGAAAATATTAGATATGGTAGATTAGATGCAACTGATGAAGAAGTAATGGATGCAGCTAAAACAGCTAATGCATATGATTTCATTACAAGATTACCTGATGGATTTAATACAATGCTAACAGGCAATGGTAGTCAATTATCACAAGGTCAAAGACAATTATTATCAATCGCAAGAGCTGAACTTGCTGATACACCAGTAATGATTCTAGATGAAGCTACATCATCAATCGATACAAGAACAGAAGCATTAGTTGGTAAAGGTATGGATTCATTAATGAAGGGCAGAACTGTATTTGTTATTGCTCATAGATTATCAACTGTTCAAGATAGTAATGCAATTATGGTATTAGATCATGGCTCAATTATTGAACGTGGTGATCATGATGAATTAATCAAGCAAAAAGGTGTATATTATCAATTATATACAGGAGCATTTGAACTTGAATAATAAATTAGAGTACTTAAATAAATATAAATTATTCATAGTTGATTATGATGGCACATTAATTGATTCTATGGGAATGTGGAGACATTTATTATCTAGTTTCTTAAAGGATAATAATATATCATTTGATGTTGATATAGATGAAATATCTAAAGAACAAACTAATAGTGAATCTGTTAAATACATTCATGATAATTATTTTTCTAATATTACATATAAAGAATTAGAAAATAAAATGTATGAATATGTTAAAAAGCAATATGTATTACAAAAGGAAAAACTAGGTGCTAAAGCATTTCTTAAAGAATTAAAGAAGTATGGTAAAGTGGTATTATTTTCTGCCACTGCAAATGAATTATTAAATGATTCATTTAAAACTAATGGATTAGATGAATATTTGGATTATGTATATTCAGCAAGTAATATGAATACAACTAAAACAAATGGAATTGGATTTTTAAAAATAATTGAATTAGAAAATATCAAAAAAGAAGATGCTTTAGTTGTTGAAGATATTTATCATGCCATTAAAGGTGCTAAAGAACAAGGCTTTGCTACATTAGCTGTTTATGATAATCAAGATGATTGGAATGAAATAATTAATATTTCAAATTATAATTTGAATTATAAAGATTTAAACTAATCCTGGTTTCTGGGATTAGTTTTTCTTTTCTTTTTTTACAAATAATAGTATAATAAAAATCGTGAGGGAGGTTTTTATTATGAAAAATGCATCAGAAATTATGTACAAAATTGGTAAAATTATCAATATTATTATGATTCCAGTTTCAGTTTTATTAATAGTTATTGGCGCTGTATTGATTGCAACAACACCAGTATCGACTGAAATGACACCTGAAGAATTACAAAAAATTGCATCAGCATCTACATGTATTGGATATGGAGTTTATTTCTTAATTACTTCAGTTTTATCAATTATTATTTGTCCTAAGAAGCATAAAGAAATTGCTAATGGAAACATGGAAATCGCTCCAAGAGTATTCTTAATTGTATTTGGCGCAATCGCTGATAATATTTTCTATGTTTTAGCAGGAATCTTTAGTTTAGTTGCTAGAAGCCAAGAATTAAATTCAAATTCTAGTAATACAAGCTCAGAAGAATAATAAAAGTCGAGTAGAAATACTCGATTTTTTTATTTATTAGTTATGTTTTATCTTAATTTTCTTTACAATAATTAAAATTAATAGTATAATGCTTATTGTATTTTAAATGCTGATCCCAGCTTGAATATTATCTAGGGTTTAGAGAACTACTATATGGTGAAATGTAGTCAAATAATAATATTCGGATCACTGGAGGAGCAGGATTGAGGAAACTAAGTATTCAATCACGTATTGCTGCGTTAAAGTAAATGAGAGCTACATATTTTTATTATGTAGAATTAAGGTGGTACCGCGGTTAATTCGTCCTTAGGCAAATGCTTAAGGACTTTTTTATGTTTAAGGAGGTAAAAATATGAAGGACTATAAGGATACCCTATATATGGGAAAAACATCTTTTGAGATGAGAGGAAATTTAAATAATAAAGAACCTCAAATTCAAAAGAAATGGAAAGACATTGATCTTTACAATAAAGTAATTAGAAAAAATGAAGGAAAGAGAGAATATACATTACATGATGGACCTCCATATGCTAATGGTGATATTCATCTAGGACATGCATTAAACAAAATTTTAAAGGATTTTGTTGTTAGATATCATAATATGAATGGATATAAATCTGTTTATATTCCTGGTTGGGATACACATGGTCTTCCAATTGAAAATGCATTACAAAAAGCTGGTGTATCTAGAAAGGATAAACCACTTGCCGAATTTAGAAAGCTTTGTGAAGAATATGCATATAAGCAAGTTGAAAGACAAAAAGTTGGATTTGAAAGACTAGGAGTACTAGGAGATTTTGAAAATCCTTATATTACATTGCAACATGATTTTGAACGTGACCAAATTTTAGTATTTGCTAAAATGGCAGAAAAAGGTTTAATTTATAAAGGATTAAAGCCTGTTTATTGGTCTCCATCTAGTGAATCAGCCTTAGCTGAAGCTGAAATTGAATATAAAGATATTAAATCTAATTCAATTTATTTCAAGTGGAATATCGTTGATGGAAAAGATATTTATAAAGATGCTGCATTAATGATTTGGACAACTACTCCATGGACTTTACCATGTAACTTAGCAGTTGCTGCTGGACCATTAATTGATTATGTTGTATTTGAAACATCAAATTTTGGTAAATTAATTTGTGCATCTGATTTATTAAGATCATTATCTGAAAAATTAAAATTAGAAGATGTAAAAGAAATTGCTCATGTTAAGGGTTCTGATTTATTAGGATTAAAATATAAGCATTCTTTATATGATAGAGTATCACCAGTAATCAATGCTGATTATGTTACAACTACTGATGGTACAGGTTTCGTACATATCGCACCAGGTTATGGTGAAGAAGACTACATTGCAGGTAAGCAATATGGTCTAGAAATCATGGTTGCAGTTGATTCTAAGGGATACCAAATGGAAAATGCTGGTAAATATGCTGGTATGTTCTATGCTGATTCTGAAGATGCAATTATGGCTGATATGAAAGAAAATGGTTCATTAATGTTATATGATCCAATTGTCCATAGCTATCCACATGACTGGAGAACTAAAAAGCCAGTTATCTTTAGAGCAACACCACAATGGTTTGCATCAATTGACCCAATTAAGGATGAAATTTTAAATGCAATTAAAAATGTAAATTGGAATCCATCTTGGGGTGATGTAAGAATCTCTAACATGATTAAAGATCGTCATGATTGGTGTATTTCTCGTCAAAGAGCTTGGGGTGTACCTATTCCAGTTTTCTATGCTGAAAATGGAGATTCTATTTTAGATCAAAAGGTATTAGCCCATGTTGCTGACCTATTTGGTAAATATGGTTCAAATATTTGGTTTGAAAAAGATGCAAAAGAATTATTACCTGAAGGATTTACTCATCCAGGTAGCCCTAATGGTAAATTCACAAAAGAAAATGATATCATGGATGTATGGTTCGATTCAGGATCTTCATACATGTTATTAGAAAGAAGAGGATTAAAATTCCCTGCTGACTTATATCTAGAAGGTTCAGATCAATATAGAGGATGGTTTAATTCATCTATTATTACATCTGTAGCAACAAAGGGTATTGCTCCATATAAGACAGTAGTATCTCATGGATTTACACTTGATGGTCAAGGAAGAAAGATGTCTAAATCTTTAGGTAACACAGTTGACCCAATTAAGGTATGTAACCAATCAGGTGCTGATATTTTAAGATTATGGGTTGCATCAGTTGAATATAGAGCTGATATGCCACTTTCTCAAGATATCTTAAAACAAGTATCTGAAGCTTATAGAAAGATCAGAAATACATTAAGATTCTTAATGTCTAATACATCTGATTTTAATCCAAAGGATTCTTTACCTTACGATAAATTAAAAGTAATTGATAAATATGAATATATTAAGTTACAAAGATTTATTGCTAGTGTTAAGAATAATTATGAAAAATTTAATTTTGGTGAAGTATATAGAGAAGTAAATGCATATATTACTCAATTATCTTCATTCTATTTAGATTTCACTAAGGATATTTTATACATTGAAGATCCAAAGAGTGATGAAAGATTATCAGTTCAAACTGTATTCTATCAAATCTTAGATGCAATGATTAAATTATTATCACCAATTTTACCTCATACAATGAGTGAAGCATATGATACATTACCATTCCATACTGAAGAAGATGTATATTTAACAGATATGCCAGAAGCTGATACTAATTTAGATGAAAAATTAGAAGCTCAAATTGATGAATTTATGAAATATCGTGATGTAGTTAATAAAGCACTTGAAGAAGCAAGAAGCCAAAATGTTATTGGTAAGAGCTTCAATGCTAAATTAACTTTAACAATGGATAAGAAAGCAAACGAAGTATTTGCTTTAATCAAGGACAACGCAAAACAATTATTAATCGTTTCTCAACTTGAATATGTTGATGGAAATGAATTCAAGGTAGATGTTAAACCAGCAGTAGGTTCTACATGTGCTAGATGCTGGATGATTGTACCTGAAGTTAATGAAAATGAGCTATGTCCTAGATGTAACTCAATTCTAAATAAAAGATAGTATTTTGACATTGTATAAAAATAATGTTAAAATAATATAAGAGTATTAATTTTTAAAAAAGAAAAGAGGTGATGATATGGAATTCAGATTTTACTTCCTTAAGGAAGGTACTAGAATTTATGAAAAGACAGATTTAATTACCTATCTTGTCGCAAATCCTAATATTTCTCCATCTGAAAGAAATGGTGCTTCAGGACCATTAGTGTATACATATCATCACCATGTTTTAAATTTTGAAGCTAAGTTTGTTATGTCTGATAAGGCAGTTATTCCTCATATTGAGAAACTTAGTCCCAAATATTTTGATGTTAATTTCTATGTAGAATTTGATGTATTATTATCAGATTATGCATGTGAAATATTACTAGATATAATAGAAGAAATATGTAAGAGATTTAGATTCTTAGTATTTAATCAAGCACTAGAGGATGTAATATCTTTTAGAAGACCATATTTAATTAAAACATTTAGCTCATGGAAAAAGGCTTATGCTGATAGATATCCTGAGGCAGTATCTAAATATAATAATTTAGATCCACAGGCTTTATCAATGGTATATAGCTATTTACAAAAGAGAAAACGTCTAGAATTAACTATGGATAATGATAAGATTAATATCACTAATTATATTTTCTTACATACAGATAAATCTAGAAGTGCTTATGTAGGTATTAAATGGGATGGAGATCATGCCTTCATTTTACCTCCTGCAGTTGATATTTTACTTTTAGATGATGGTAAAGTAATGAGATATATTCCAATGGCTGAGGTTATGTCTAAATCTGAAAAGATGTTCCAGCCAATTGATGGATATGGTGATATTCAATTATTGGAACAAAAATATGTAAAGAAGCTTCATAAGCTTCTATGCAAAGAGAAATTTGCTCCACTAGCAGCTAAACTTGACTTCTTATCAATTGATAGAATACTTGATATCTAGGAGATGATAATAATGGAAAAATCAAAATATATTGATCATACATTATTAAAAGCTACTGCTACAAAACCTGAAATATTTAACTTATGTGCTGAGGCAAATAAATATCATTTTGCCTCAGTTTGTGTTAATCCAGGGTATGTTTCTTTAGCACATGAGCTTTTAAATGGTACTGATGTAAAAGTTTGTACAGTAATCGGATTCCCTTTAGGTGCCAATACATCTGAGGTGAAAGCTTTTGAAACAACAAAGGCTATTGCTGATGGCGCTGACGAAGTAGATATGGTTATTAATGTAGGTCTTGCTAAAGAACACGATTATGAAGGCGTATATAATGATATTAAAACTGTAGTAGATGCTGCTAATGGTGTTTTAGTAAAAGTAATTATTGAAACTTGCTACCTAACTGACGAGGAAAAAGTTGAAGTATGTAAAAAAGCAAAAGAAGCTGGTGCTGATTTTGTTAAAACTTCTACAGGTTTTGGTACAGGTGGAGCTACGGTAGACGATGTTAAGCTTATGAGAGAAACTGTTGGCGATATCATGGGTGTTAAGGCATCTGGTGGTATTAGAACTAAAGCTGATTTCTTAGCTATGATTGAGGCAGGTGCCAATAGAATTGGTTGTTCAGCCGGAGCTAAAATTATGGAGGAATTAGAAAATGAGTAATATTCCTACACCACATAATGAATGTAAAGATAAAGATTTAATTGCTAAAACTGTATTAATGCCTGGTGATCCACTACGTGCTAAATACATTGCAGAAACATACTTAACTGATGTTATATGCTTTAATTCAGTAAGAAATATGCTAGGCTATACTGGAAAATATAATGGTAAAAAAATAACTGTTATGGGGTCTGGTATGGGTATGCCTTCAATTGGTATTTATTCATATGAATTATTTGCATTTTATGATGTAGAAAACATCATTAGAATAGGCTCTGCAGGATCATATTCTGATAGATTAAATGTATATGATACTGTATTAGTAACAAAAGCATTCTCTGAATCTAGCTATGCTAGTGTTGCATTTGGTAATAAATCAAAATTTCAAGAGCCATCTAAATATTTAAATTCTAAGCTTAAAAAGGCTGCAGAAGATTTAGGTATTAATTTAAAAGAAGCAATCATCCATTCATCAGATGTATTTTATTCTGATAATAAGACACATTGGATGTTTTTAAAGGATGAATATCAATGTGAAGCAGTAGAAATGGAAAGCTTTGCATTATTTGCTAATGCTAAAGCATTAAATAAAAAGGCTGCTTGTCTTTTAACTATTTCTGATTCTTTTGTATCAAAAATAGTAACAACATCAGAAGAAAGACAAAAGAATTTTAATGAAATGATTAAGCTTGCTCTGAAAATGGCTTAAAATATATAAAAATAGCTTAAAATAAGGACAATTTTCCAAAAACTGATTGATAAATTATAAAATCAATCAGTTTTTTATTATTTTTAACCCATTTTTTCCAAAATTAATAAAATTATAAAAAATTATTCCATTTTGGAAATTTTATTTATTAATTTAATAGTGATATAACTCCTTTGAAGGAGGTTAAAAATAAATGTACAATTACCTTATGCTTGTGGGAACGATAACTAAGGACGTTGAACTAAGGGAAGTTGCCGAAAATAAAAGAGTTGTTGTATTAGACATGGCTGTTAAAAGAGAATTCAGAAATGCTGAAGGCTCATACGATACTGATTTCATTAAAGTATCTGCATGGGATTTTTTAGCAGACATCGCTAAGGAACAAGTCAAAAAAGGCAGCAAAATAGGAATTAAAGGAAGAGTATCTCCACACATTGAACAATTGGCATCTGGCGCCTATGTTCCAATAAATGAACTAATTGCAGAAAGACTTTTCTTCTTTGATAGAAATATCAGTAGTGATGATATTTTAAGAGAGAAAAATATTAATGCAGAACAGGAATAATTTCTTTAATTTTCATTTTTTAAAACAGGCTAATCACCTGTTTTTCTTTTATTTTTAATTCTTTTATTTTATTCCTTTATATTGTATAATATAAAAGGTGATTATCAATATGAAACAATATTTAGATTTATGTAAAACAATTTTAGAATATGGAACAAAAAAAGAAGATAGAACTGGTACAGGTACTATCTCTTATTTTGGTTATCAAATGAGATTTGATTTAAGCAAAGGCTTTCCACTTGTAACAACAAAAAAAGTTCATTTAAAAAGTATTATTCATGAACTTTTATGGTTTATATCAGGATCAACAAATATTAAATATTTAGTAGATAATGATGTTAAAATTTGGAATGATTGGCCTTATGATATTTATAAAAAATCAAATGAATTTAAAGGCGAAACTATAGAAGAATTTGCAGAAAAGATTAAACAATCAGATGAATTTGCAAAACAATGGGGAAATCTAGGCCCTGTCTATGGTAAGCAATGGAGGAATTTTGGTGGTGTTGATCAATTAGCTGATTTAATTAATCAGATTAAGACAAACCCAACAAGTAGAAGATTAATTATTTCTGCATGGAATGTTCCTGAAATCAAGGATATGGCTTTACCTCCATGTCATTGTTTTATGCAATTTTATGTAAATGATGGTAAATTATCTTGTCAATTATACCAAAGATCAGCTGATGTATTTTTAGGTGTACCATTTAATATTGCATCGTATGCATTATTTACAATGATGATTGCACAAGTAACAGGATTAAAGCCTGGTGTATTTGTACATACATTAGGAGATGCACATATTTATTTAAATCATATCGATCAAATTAATTTACAATTATCTAGAGAACCTAGAGAATTACCTACAATGAAAATTAATCCAAATGTTAAATCAATTTTTGATTTTAAATATGAGGATTTTGAATTAGAAAATTATAATCCTCATGGAAGAATTAAAGGTAAGGTGGCAGTATAATGATTAATATGATTTGGGCTATGGATGAAAACAACCTAGTTGGTAAAGGAGATAGAATTCCATGGCATATAAAAGAAGATTTATTGTATTATAAATCAAAAACAAAAGGTCAGACTGTTTTAATGGGTGATACGACTTATTATTCATTAAAAGGCTATTATAAAGATAAACCACTACCATATGGTAAAATCTATGTTGCGACTATAGATAAAAGCTTAGTTATTGAAGGAGTAGAAATGGTATATGATATTATTTCATTCCTTGAAAGCAATAAAGAAGATTTATGGGTTGTTGGTGGTGCAACAATTTATAAATTATCATTACCATATGCTGATAGATTATATATATCATTTATTAAAGGCTCTCATGAAGGAGATAGATATTTTCCTCAAATTAATTTTGATAATTATAAATTATTATGGGAAAATAATACAGAACTTGTTAGATATACATTATTTGAGAAGGTGAAATAAAATGTTTTTAATAATAGTAATTTTATTACTAGCTGTTTTATATACATTTTTATTAAATTTAATACCTTCACCAGGTACTTGGTTTATTGCAATTTGGATTTTGATTGCATTACTTTTAGCAATAATTACAATGGTAATATTCATAATATTATTTGTAACATTCGCTCCAAGAAAGAATCCAAAAGGTAAAATTAGACATTTCTTATTAAGAAGTGCCGTTAAATTATTTATTGCAATATATCATGTCAAGATTGAAGTAGTAGGAAAAGAAAATATACCAGCACAGGATGAAACATTCGTTGTTTATGCGAACCATAAATCAAATATGGATCCATTATTAATCTATTCAGCATTACATAGAAGATTAACTGCAGTTGGTAAAAAATCATTATTCCAAAATTGGTTAATGAAAGATATCCAATTAACTTTTGGTGCAGTTTCTCTAGATAGAGATAATAATAGAGAAGGTGCTAAACAAATTATTCAAGCTATTAAGGATATTAAAAATGGCTTATCTATGATAATATTCCCTGAAGGCGGAATAAAGAGTAGAGATGAAGAAGAAATGGTATCTTTAAGAGCTGGAGCTTACAAGCTTGTAACAAAAACTGGTGCAACAATTTTACCGGTTAGTATTATTGGCTCATCAGAAATATCTAAGAGAAAAAGATATAAGAAAAAAGATGTTAAGATTATTGTTCATAAGCCTATAAAATATGAAGAATTTAAGGATATGAATACTACAGAAATTGGTATTAAAGTAGAAGATATAATTAATGATGGTGTAAAAAATGGCTAAGGCTAAATTATATTTAGAAATAGCATTAATTTTTGGATTTATGCTAATTTTACTTGGAACATTATTTCTTTTAATAGGTGCATTTAAAAATAATAATACATTGTTATTAATAGCTTTTATTCCACTAGGATTAGGAATAATTGATTATATTGTATTAATAATTATTTTCTTAATAAAAATAAAAAAGAATAGGTGATTATATGTTTACAATAATTCCTCCATTCGTTTATATAATAATTGGAGTTATTGCCTTTATATTTGTTCTACTAATTGCTTTAATTATATTATTAAATATATTAAATAGAAGACGTATTAAAAATATGTTTACGAATGTTTATAATTTATTAAATCAAATAGTAAATTTAGATAAAGATAATAGTGAATTAAATAGAATTGAATATGATTTAAAGAAAAATCAAAAGCCACCTTACGATTTTGTTTTAAAAACAGAAGGATATATTTATTATATTAAGGTAGTTGATAATCATAGTGGTTATGAAATTTGTGTTAATAACTCTGTTAAATGGCAAATAAGAAAAACATTTGCTGATGAGTCTATGAATTTTGTATCAGATATTGAAGAATTAATGAGAATGGAATTACCAAGAGAGGATTCAACAAGGATTCCAAAGAAGCTTTATATAATTTATCCTGGAGCTAGATCATTATTGAGATATATTAATGAATGCGAAATGGAATTTATTCATCCAACAACTGATGTTTATGGAACAAATATTATTACTTATAATGACTTAAAGGAAAATATTGATTTTATTCCTAGAAAGCATGTTAAAAAGGATAAAGATAAAAATACACAATTAAGTTTAAAAATATAGGTCATTCCTATATTTTTAATTGTTTTTGGAGGTATCAAAATGTATCATACTAATACACTTGAATTTGAAAAAGTACTAGATATATTAAAAAATTATGCTAAAACTGATTATGCTAAAAAGCTTATATTAGAAACTAAATTAGATTCAAGTTTTGAAGAAATTGAATTATCACAAAAGAATACTAAAGAAGCATTTGATTCAATTGTAAAATTATCAGATATTCCACTTGGTGGTTTATATGATGTTAAGCAATCACTAGCTAGATCTAAAGCTCAAGGCGTTTTAAATGAAAGAGAATTATTAGATATAGTTGGATTAATAGATGCTTCAGATAATGTTATTAAATATTTTAAGCAATTAGATACAATTAAATATGATGCAGTAACATTAAAGGAAATTGTTTCTAAAATCGAAAATCCTAAAGCATTAAAAACTAGTATTACTTTAGCTATTAATGATGAAGGAATAGTAGTTGATAATGCTTCAAAGGAATTATTTGTTGTAAGAAGAAGCTTAAAATCTTTAGAAAATAGATTAAGAAGTAAATTAAATGAATTATTACAAACAAAAGCTTCTATGCTTACTGAAGCATTAATAGTTCAAAGAGATGGTAGAATGTGTCTACCAGTAAAAATTGAATATAAGAATAGTTTTAAAGGTATTGTTCATGATGTTTCATCATCTAATACAACTGCATATATTGAACCAGAATCAACTTTAGAAACTGCAAATCAAATAGAATCATATATTGCAGAAGAGAAAAAACAAGTACAAATAATTTTAAAGAATTTATCATTACTTGTAGCTGCTGAAGCTGATTTATTGTTAAATAATTTAGAAATATTAACTAAATTAGATATAATATTCGCTAAAGCATTAATGGCAAAAGATTTAGATTATAATGATGTAAAATTAGAAGATAAACAATCATTTGAAATCAAAAAAGCAAAACATCCATTAATACCAAAGGATAAATGTGTACCTATTGATTGTGAAATTGGTAAAAAATATTCAGCAATCATTATCACAGGACCTAATACAGGTGGTAAGACAGTTGCCTTAAAAACAATTGGCTTATTACATTTAATGGTATATAACGGAATGATGGTACCAGCTAGTAGTGATTCAAAATTTGGTTACTTTGAGGATATTTTAGCTGATATTGGTGATGAACAATCAATAGAGCAATCATTATCTACATTCTCAAGTCATATGACTAATATTGTTAAAATTATAGATAATATTAGCTTTAAATCATTAGTATTATTAGATGAACTTGGAAGTGGAACTGATCCTAAAGAAGGCTCAGGTCTTGCAATATCTATTATTGATTATTTAAAAAAAGCTGGTGCGATGGTTATCGCAACTACTCACTATAGTGAGCTTAAAAATTATGCATATAATAATGAAGGTATTATAAACGCATCAGTAGAATTTAATACAGAAACATTAATGCCTACATATAGATTACTTCTTGGTGTACCAGGTAAATCAAACGCAATTGAAATTGCAAAAAGATTAGGCTTAAATGAAAAAATTATTGATATGGCTAGAAATGAATTAAATAATATTTCTACTGAATCAAGTAATTTAATTGGTAACCTAGAAGAAGAAATGACTAAAACTAGAAAAGAACAAGAAGAATTAGAAAAAGAAATTATGATGTATAAAAATCTTGTTCAAGAAGCAAATAGAGAAAAGCTAGATTTAGTAAAAAGAACAGATAAGATAATTAATGATGCTAAACAAAAAGCTAATGAAATATTAAAAGATGCTAAAGAAGAAGCTACTGGTTTAATTAATGAAATTAAAAACATGTCAGAAGAAAACTTTAAGGAGCATCAATTAGCAGAATTAACGAGAAAAACAAGAAGCCTTGATGTAAAGGATGAAGATGAAGCAATCTTCAATGACGAATTACATGAGGGTGATTATGTTTATATCAAATCATATCAAAAATATGGAACTATAAAGAAAATTAAAAATGACAAATATTTTGTTAATATTGGTCAATTCCAAATGGAATTTAAAAAGTCAGAGCTTACATTATCGGCCAAGCCAGTAGAAAAGCCTAAAAAAGAAACTAGAATGTCTGGATATAATCCTGCATCACATGCTTCTTTATCTTTAGATTTAAGAGGAAAGAGATATGAAGAAGTTAAAACATTAATGGATGATTACCTAGATCAAGCAATTTTAGGTAATTTACACCAAGTATCAATTATCCATGGCTTTGGTACTGGTGCGATTCGTAAAGCAGTACAAGAATATTTAAAGAATTGCCCATATGTAAAGAGCTACCGTTATGGCGGTGAGGGCGAAGGTTTAAACGGAGTTACTGTCGTATATTTGAAATAAGGTGATTTATTTGAAGGCTGCAATAATATTAAAAGATGCAAATTTAAAGCAATTTAATAATTTTTATGATACTGTAATTGGTGCTGATAGAGGTGCATTACATGCGATAAAAAATAAAATTAAATTAGATATCGCAATAGGTGATTTTGATTCAGTAGATGAAGAAGAATTGGATTTAATAAAAAACAATTCTAATAAAGTAATTAAATTAAATCCAATTAAAGATAAAAGTGATACTCATGAGGCTATTGAATTAGTAAGTGATTATGATGAAATTCATATTCTTGGTGGAATTAAAGGAAAAAGAATTGAACATTTATTTGCGAATATAATTGATTTAATTAATTATCCAAATGCATCATTAAAAGATGAAGATTCTTTAATTGAAATAATTAAAGATAATAATTATAAAATTAAAACAGAATATCAATTTATATCATTATACGCAATTGAAGAATCAATAATTACATTATCAGGCTTTAAATATGAATTAAATGATTATCTTTTAAAAACTAATGATCCTTTATGTTTATCAAATGAAATAATTAATAATCCTAAAATTGAATTAAAGAAAGGTAAATTATTAGTAATTTATAGCTATGGAGATTAAAAGCTATAGAAGCTATTTATTACCATCATTAATCGCAACTGTATTCTTAAGTACATATGTAATATTTGATGGTATATTTATAGGAATAAAGCTTTCAGATTTAGGATTATCAGCCATTAATATTGGTTGGCCAGTAGTAGCAATATTACATTCCCTAGGAATAGGTCTTGGAATATCTGCAGGTATTTATATATCTATTAAAAATGGAGAAGGCAAAATAGAAGACGCTAATAAAGCTAAATTAACATCAATAATTATCTTATTTGTATTAGCTTTATCATTAAGTTTAATATTATTTATTTTTAGAAAGCCATTATTGTATCTATTTGGAGCCGATGATATAGTTTATCCATATGCAGATGAATACTTAACAAATTATTTATTATTTGGTGGAATTGTATATGTTTTAGGCCCTGCATTAGTACAATTATTAAAGAATAGTGGCAAGGCAAGAATTGCAATGATTGCATCAATTTCAGCAATAATTGTAAATTTTACTTTAGATTATTTATTTATAATCCAATTAGATATGGGCCTTAAAGGTGCATCCCTTGCATCAGTAAGTGGTCAAGCAGTAGCTTGTATAATTTCATTTATAGCTTATTTTAAAGAATTAAAGGGTGTTTCATTTAATAAGCATTTTATAAAAAGATTTTTCTTAGGTGGACTAGCTCCATATGTATTAAATTTCTCATATGATATTATTTTGGTTATAACTAATAGAGTATGTGGATATTTTAATGGAAATGAAGCAATTGCTACATATGCTTTATTAACATATGTATTATATGTAGTAAATTCTATTTGCCAAGGTGTTGGCGATGGAATACAACCGATGTTTTCTTATTACGTAGGTAAAAAGGATTATAAATATTTAAAAAAA
>JAFSWG010000066.1 GCA_017444645.1 Acholeplasmatales bacterium
TCAATTTCTACACTTGACTGTACAGGTTGTGGTGTATGTTTAACTGTATGTCCAGTTAACAACAAGAATGCTGATAACAAGGATAAACAACCACTTGTTGCTCATTCAATGGCTAAATCTAGAGCTAATAAAGAAGAAGTTATTGCTCAATATTTCTTAGATAAGGTTACATATAAGGGCGATATAGCTATTAATGGTAAAGCTATAACTGCTAACAATTTACAATTCAAGCAACCATTATTTGAATTCTCTGGTGCTTGTGGTGGATGTGGTGAAACTCCTTATGTTAAGGCTGCATCTCAATTATTCGGTGATAGAATGATGATTGCTAATGCAACTGGATGTACATCAATTTACTCTGGTTCATATCCTTCATCTCCATACACTACAAATGCTGAAGGTAGAGGTCCAGCTTGGGCTAACTCATTATTTGAAGATAATGCTGAATTTGGTTTCGGTATGAGAATTGCTGTTGAAACAATGAGAGATCGTCTTCAAACAATTATGGCATTAAATGCTAATAAGATGAGTGCTGAATTAAAAGCATTATGTGAAGAATGGATGTTAAATAGAAAGAGCGGTCCAAAAACTAAAGAACTTGCTCCAAAGATCGTTGCACAATTAGAAGGCAACAATGCTCAATGGGCTAAAGATATTCTAAGCTTAAAAGATTACTTAATTAAAGTTTCTCAATGGATAATCGGTGGTGATGGTTGGGCTTATGATATCGGTTATGGTGGATTAGACCATGTTATCGCTAACAACCAAGATGTTAATATCTTAGTAGTAGATACAGAAGTTTATTCAAATACAGGTGGACAAGCATCTAAGTCAAGCCGTATTGGTGCTATTGCTAAATTCGCTGCTGCTGGTAAGCCAACTGCAAAGAAAGATTTAGCTTCAATTGCTATGTCTTATGGTCATGTATATGTTGCTACAGTATCTCATGGTTATAACCAAAACCAAGTTATTAAGGCATTAAGAGAAGCAGAAGCTTATGATGGACCATCTATCGTAATCTGCTACGCTCCATGTATCGCTCATAACATTAAGAAAGGTCTATTCATGTCTCAAATGGAAGCTAAGAAGGCTACAGAGTGTGGATATTGGCCAACATTCAGATTCAACCCTGATTTAGCTAAGGAAGGCAAGAACCCATTCACTATGGATTCTAAAGAGCCTGATTGGTCTAAGTATAATGACTTCTTAATGAACGAAGGTCGTTATGCTCAATTAGTTAAGGTTAACCCTGATAAGGCACAAGAGTTACTTGATTGGAACTTAAAGGATGCTCAAAAGCGTTACAACCATTATGTAGAATTAGCAAACAAAAAATTTGACTAATGAGTAATTAAATCGATTCTAAAAAGAGGTATTAGGTCGCTCACCTAATGCCTTTTTTCTTGTTTTTTTATATAACTTTTGTTATAATTTTTTGTGGTGTATGACTATGAATGATAACGTAATTAACGCAAGAAAAAGAAAATTATTAATAGATTTATTAAGTGATGTTTCTAATCGTTTTTCTTATATTAGGGATGATATTTGTGTTCCATATGGGTTAACATCTGTTCAATCACAATTAATAATTGACATTTATAATAATCCAGACAAATGTAAAATAACTGATTTATGTAAAAGAATGCATAAATCAACTAATGTAATATCTCCTTTAGTAAATAGATTAATAGATAAAGGATATTTAATAAAAGAAAAAGATAAAAGTGATTCAAGAGTAGTAAATGTAAAAATAACTGAAAAAAGTAAGAGAATAATTGATGATATAGTTCAAGATATTAATGATTATTCACTACCATGTTTTGACGGAATCACTGAAGAACAAGTAGATATTGTAACAAAATATCTAAAAACAATATTGGAGGCTATGAATAAATAATGAAATATTTAATTGTAACAGATATCCATGGTGATGCAAATTCTTGCAAATTCATATGTGATGAATTTAAAAAAGGCAATTTTGATAAAATGTTATTACTTGGAGATGTTTTATATCATGGACCAAGAAATGATTTACCTTCAGGATATAATCCAAAAGAATGTATTAAATTATTAAATAATTTAGCTGATAAAATCATTTGGATTAAAGGAAATTGTGATGCTGAAGTAGATGAAATGGTTTTAAAATTTAAAGTAAATGATAAACTTGATTTAGTTTTAAATAATTTAAATGTACATTTAGAACATGGACATCATCTTGATGAATATACAGGCACTCCTGATTTAGTATTATATGGACATACTCATATTCCTGAATGTAAATTACATAATAAAACATTATATTTTAATCCAGGAAGTATAAGTATACCAAAAGAAAATAGTTCTAAAAACTATGGTATTTTAGAAGAAAAAAATATAGCAATATATGATATAAATAATAGTATTATTGATAGTTTTTCATTTTAAGAAGTCTTTTTAGAGACTTCTTTTAATTTGTGTCTAATTTCTATTAAATTATTTGCTAAAAAGGATAGATTATTATATAATCTATTTGTTAATTGCATTAACATTAGGTGTTATATGAAGCAGGATATAAATTCAGATGTTATGAAGAAAATTGAACATGCAATTGAAGAAACAAAAAAGAAGTTATTTGAAATAAAAAAAGAAAAGAATCCCAATTTAGATTGGAATAATTTTTCAAATAATTTTAATCTTTTTAAGGCTGATTCAGATTTGATGCTAAAAAATAGATTATTTTCTGATGTAATTGATGAAATGATTAAAAATGAAACAGATGAAAATACTATTTTAACTTTAACAGCTGCAAAACAAAATGCCTCATTGATAATAACAAACAAGTTTGAAAATAGACAAGCACATGTTTTATTTACTAAAGCAATTGTAGTATTAGTACATTTCTTTGTTTATTATGTATTATCAGTAATAACATTTGGATTGTTTTCTTATTATTTAGTAATAAACATATGGTATATATTCTTGTTATCTTTAATAACATCAACATTATTTATGCTATGTGATTTACCATCAAGGTCAATTCAAGCATTTATATTTGATCCATTTTTAACATATAAATTATTAATAACATATATTCTAATTATGATATTTATTAATTCAGCATTTTATAGAATGTTTGAAACATCAGCTATTTGGATTATATTTGTTCCAATGGTTGCTTTTTTACATAAAATATTAGGAAGAAATATCCATAAATTATGGTGGAGGTATTAGTTATGTCAGTAGTAGTTGAAACATTAGCTAAGGATAATAATTTAGAATTATTAGCTGGTAAGGCAGGTTTAAAAGCTCAAATAGATGAAGATGAAATTTCAAGACCAGGTCTTGAATTTACAGGATTCTTTGATTTCTTTGATAATAAAAGATTAGTATTAATTGGTACAAAGGATGCAACATTTTTAAATACATTACCTGAAGAAACAATTAGAAAAAATGTAGAAGAAATTTTTAAGAAAAATCCTCCATGTTTAGTTTTTTCTGGTCGTGTAGATGTTAATCCTATTTTCATTGAAATGGCTGAAAAATACAAAATTGCAGTGCTAAGATGCCCTTTAAGAACAACACAAACATCTTCAAAGCTATATTCTTATTTACAAGATAAATTAGCTGAAAGATTATCAGTTCATGGTACATTACTTGATATTAACGGTATGGGTACATTAATCATAGGTAAAAGTGGAATAGGTAAATCTGAAACAGCACTTGATTTAATTAAAAGAGGTCATCAATTAATAGCTGATGATTTAGTTGAAATTATTGAAAAAGAACCAGGCAATTTAATTGGTACATCTCCAGATATTTTGAAAAGATATATGGAAATTAGAGGTATTGGTATTGTAGATGTAGTAACAATGTTTGGTGCATCTGCGTATAGACAAAGAAAAAACATTAGATTAGTAGTAGAACTTCAAGCATGGGATGAAGATAAATATTACGATAGACTAGGGCTAGATGAATTAAAAATTAAATATTTTAATACAGAAATAGCTAAAGTAATTATCCCTGTTTTACCAGGTAGAACTGTTTCTTTATTAGTAGAATCTGCAGCAATGAACGAAAAATTAAAATTACTTGGACATAATGCGGCAGTTGAATTTGTTAATAAAATAGATGCTGCAGCATCTAAAGGAGATAAATAATGAATAATATATTAACTATTTTAGCTAATAAAGGGTATACAACTGGAGAAGTAACATATTTTTTCAATACTCCAATTCATTTATATGCAATATGCATATTAATTGGTGTAGCAATTGCCTTATGGCTTGGATTAAGAGAAGCTAGAAAATTAGGTGTATCATCAGATGATATTTATTTAGGTTTAATTATTGTATTACCTCTAGCTATAATCGGTGCTAGATTATGGTATGTAATATTTAATCTTGATCAATTCCATGACTTCTTAGCTGTATTAGGTTTTGTAAATGGTAAATTTACAGGACTTTCAGGTCTTGGTATTCAAGGTGGAATAATAGTAGCGGTAATATCTATAGTTATTTATTGCAAAATTAAAAAGATATCATTTTTTAAAATAATGGATATAGTTGCCCCAGGCTTTTTAATTGGCCAAATTTGTGGTAGATGGGGTAATTTCTTTAACCATGAATTATATGGTCCTATTATTGAAAATTCAGTTATATTAAAGAACATACCATTTTTAGGTGATATGATGCTTATTGATGGCTCTTATCGTCATCCTGTATTTTTATATGAAGGAACATTAAATCTAATTGGCTTAGTATTAATGCTTGTAGCTAGAAGAAAAGCTAAATTTGTAAAAACTGGAGATTTAGTAGGTGGATACCTTTGTTGGTATGGAATGGTTAGAATCTTTACTGAAACTTTAAGATTAAATAGTGGTGTTTCTGAACCATTAATGCTTGGACCTATCCCAGTATCTATTGCTACAAGTATCTTATTTATAGTAGCTGGTGTAGCATATTTATTATTAAAAAGATTTTTACCAAAGATGGTTAAATCAGATGAAAATAGTAATACTTTTGTTAAAACATTATCAAGAATTCCTCAAGATTCATATATTGATTTAGTTAATAATATTGCAGCTAATAGATTTGATACTATTTTATTTGATAATGATGGAACATTATTAGATACTAAATTTTTAATTGATAGAAGCTTTATTCATACATTTGAGAAATTTAGACCAGAATTAAATTTAACAGATGAAGAACTTGATTCATTCTTTGGTCCAACATTATACCAAACATTCTCTAGATATTCAGATAATGAAGAAGAAATCCAAGAAATGATTAAATATTATCGTGAATTTAATGAACCTAATCATGATAATCTTGCTAAACCATTTGTAGGTGCTAAAGAATTATTAAGAACTTTACACAAAAAGGGTTATAAACTAGGTGTTATTTCTTCTAAGAAAAATAGTTTATTAGTTCATGGTTTACAATATTTTGGATTAAGTGAATATTTAGATATTATTATTGGCGCTGATGATGTTAAAAATCATAAGCCTGCCCCAGATGGTATCTTATTAGCAAAAGAGAAGCTAAATGGTAAAAATATATTATATGTCGGAGATACTAAGTCTGATATTGATACTGCAAGAAATGCAAATGTAAAATCAGTAGGAGTATTATATATTAAGCATCCAGAAATAATGTTAGATGCAAAACCAGATTATGTTATAAGTAATTTATTAGAATTATTAAAAGTATTAGGTGAATAAATATGAGCTTTAGCTTAGATGTTAAAACGGATTTATTAAATTTTAATAGTAATGATGAAATTGCAAATAAATTAGAAATTGAAAGTATGATAAGAGTATCAGGAGAAATAGGTATTCTACCTGTTAAATTATCTCTTACATCTAATAATAGTGGTATTATAAGAAGATTTTTAAGTCTTGTAAAAAAATATTATAAGGTAGATACAAATATTTTAAAGCGAGTAATTGATAGATTTGATAGTCATACTAATTATACGGCTGAAATTACTGAGGGTGCTGATAAAATAATAGAAGATTTAAATTTATTTGGTGATGCATCTAAATATAAGAAAAGTATAGAAGAAATAGGTATGAATGCTTATATTAGAGGCGCGTTTTTAGTTAGAGGTAGTGTTAATGATCCTAACGCAAGAAGTGCTCATTTAGAGATTTCTTCTACTAATGAAGAAGAGATATTATTTATCCAGAGAATAATGAATGAATATGACTTAAATGCGAGAATTACCAAAAGAAAAACATATTTAGTTTTATATATTAAGGCTAGAGATGCAATAACAGATTTCTTATATCGTATTGGATGTAAAAAAATAATGGAAAGCTACCAAGATACTATAATAACTAAGGTGGCTAAAACAAATGCGAAAAGAAGTGTTAATTTAACACTTGCAAATCAGGATAAAACAAATGCTTCTGCGAAAGAACAATTAAAATATATTGAATATTTAGAATATAATTATCCTTTACAAAATTTAGATTCTAAGCTTTTAATGGTTATGAAAGTAAGGAAAGATTACCCAGATTATTCATTGATGGATTTACTAGATGTAATTCACGAAGAATATGATCCTAAGCTTACTAAATCAGGTCTAAATCATAGATTTAGAAGATTGAAGGAATTGGCTATCGAGCATAAGAATCCTAGTAATTAAAATTATGTTATTTTATTGATAACATAATAAATTTATGTTAAAATAATAAAGACTTGTTTTTTAAGTGTATTTAAGGAGATGAAAACGTGGCTAGAGTAGTTAGAAAAGTTTCTAATAAAGCCGTTAAAGGCCAAAAGAAAGAAAGAAAAGGTATTTTATTTTCTAAAAAATTTTGGATAATAATTATATGTGCAGTTGTAGTTCTTACTGCTGCAGGTATTACAATTGGTGTTGTTGTAGCAAATAATAATAAAACAACAACTGTTGAGGTTGATGATTATTTTGGACAAACACAAAAGGCAACATATGATGGTAAAGAATACGATGTTAAATTTACTAAGATGACATATCAAGGTGTTAAGATTCATACTAATGTTGAATCTGATGTATTCAATGATTACACATTCGTATTTGCAGCTAATTTATCAGCTTTCTATCCATTCGATTTAAATGATGCAGATGGAAATAATTTAAAAGTTGATAAACATAGAGATATATTCAAAGAATTAGTTAATCTACAATGCGCAATTGATAGATATAACGAGAAGGAAACTAAAGAATATAAAATTAATTTATATATTGTAGATACTACAACTAAAACTGGAAATACAAGTAATTCAATTTATTCTGATTATAATTTCTATTCATCAAGTAGTGATGATTCAACATTTGCTGGTCCTTTATTCTTCCTATATGGTGTAGATGGTTTAGAAAAGACAATTCCAGGAGATTCAAAGAAAGTATCTTATAGTGATTCATATTATGACAATAATACAATGATGTCATCTATTACAAACTCAGTTGTTTTTGTTAAGAATTTATAAAATATTACAAGACCAGAAATGGTCTTGTTTTTTTTAAAAGAGAGGAGAAATAAAAATGGAAGTAGTTAATGAAAATGTAATTGAACAAATTTCAAAAGAAGAAAATATTAAGGTTGATCAAATTAAAGCTGTACTTGAAATGCTAGCTGATGAAAAAACAGTAGCTTTTATCGCAAGATATCGTAAGGAAGTGACTGGTGGCTTAGATGAAGAGAAAATAAGAGCTATTAGTGATGCGTATAACTATGGAGTTAATCTAGCTAAAAGAAAAGCTGATGTTATTAGATTAATAGAAGAAAAAGGATTATTAACTGATGAATTAAGAGAAGAAATTGAATCAAGAACTAAATTAATTGAGGTTGAAGATTTATATAGACCATTTAAGGAAAAGAAAAAAACAAAGGCATCTGAAGCTATTGCTTTAGGATTAGATGGCTTAGCTGATATAATGATGAAAAACTGGCAAAAGGGTTCTAGAGAAGAATTTATTAAGCCATTTATCAATGATAAGGTTCCTACTGAAGAAAAGGCATTAACATTAGCTAAATATATTGTTGCTGAAAGAATTAGTGACAATGCTGAATATAGAGGTGCCATTAGAGATAATGCTTTAAAATATGGTACTATTATTTGTAAAAAGAAAAATAATGACAAGGATCCTGAAGAAAAATATAAGAATTATTATGAATGTAGTGAAGCAATTGCTCGTATTAAGCCCCATAGATTATTAGCAATTAATAGAGCTGAAAATGAAGATGTTATTTCAGTTAATATTGAATTAAAACCTATTTGGGACATTGATTATTTAACTTGGAAAGTAACATGGAAAAAGGATTCATTATTTAGAAAAGAATTAGATGAAGCAATAGCTGATTCATATAAGAGATTAATTCAGCCTTCAATTGCTAGAGAAATTAGAAGTATTAAAAATGATGAAGCTGAAATTCAAGCTATTCATATTTTCTCATTAAATTTAAAGAATTTATTATTACAAGCTCCAATGAAAGGAAAAGTGGTATTAGGTGTTGACCCTGCGTTTAGAACAGGATGCAAGCTTGCAGTTATTAGTCCTTCGTCTAATGTGCTTGAAATTGGCGTTATTTACCCTAATGAGAAGTCAAAGGATCAAACAGTTGACCCTAAGCTAGTAATTCAATCTAAGAAGAAAATTGTTGATTTAATTAATAAATATAATGTAGAAATCATTGCGATTGGTAATGGTACAGCATCTCGTGAAACAGAAAGCTTTATTGCTGAAGTAATTAATGAAAATAAATTAAGTACGAAATATGTAATAGTAAGTGAAGCAGGTGCGTCAGTATATTCAGCTTCAGAATTAGCAATTGAGGAATTCCCTGATTTAACTGTTGAAAAAAGAAGTGCTATATCAATTGCTAGGCGTATTCAAGATCCACTTGCTGAGCTTGTTAAAATTGATCCTAAGTCTATTGGTGTTGGACAATATCAGCATGATGTTACTGAATCTAAATTATCTAAATCATTAGACGAAGTAGTAGAGGATGCAGTAAATAGAGTTGGTGTTAATTTAAATACTGCTTCAGTATCATTATTAAGCTATGTATCAGGTTTATCAAAAACAATATCTAAAAATATTATTGATTATAGAGAAAAGAATGGCAGATTTTATACTAGAGAAGAATTAAAGAAAGTATCTAAACTAGGTCCTAAGACTTATGAACAATGTGTTGGTTTCTTAAGAATATTAGATGGTAAAAATAAATTTGATATGACATCAATTCATCCAGAAAGTTATAAAAAAGCTAAACAATTATTAGATGAATTAGGAATGGATGAATCAATGCTAGGAACTGATATGATGATTCAAGCTGTTGAGGGAGCTAATAAGGAAGACTTATCAAAGAAATTAGATATTGATATGTATACATTAAATGATATTTTAGATGCATTTAAGGCACCATTAAGAGATATAAGAGATTCTTATGATGGATTAAAGTTAAGAAGCGATATAATGCATTTTGAAGATATTAAAATCGGCGATGAACTTGATGGAACAGTACGTAATGTTGTAGATTTTGGCGTATTTGTTGATTGTGGTGTTAAATATGATGGATTAGTTCATATTTCTAAAATGTCTAAAAATAAGGTAAATCATCCATCTGATATGGTAGGTGTTGGTGATTCAGTTCATGTTTATGTAATTGATATAGATTACAATAAGCATAAGATGGCATTATCATTAATAAAACCTGAATAGATAAAAAAAGAGAGTCAATGTGACTCTCTTTTAGTTTGCCTTAACATCAGGTCTTGTCCAATCATAAGTACCATCAACCCATGAATTAAATTCAGAGTCTTTTTCGTAATTTGTGATTGTATTTTTAACCTTGTTAACATGAGCAGTAATTATATCTTGTTTTAATACATCATCAGTTGAAATCTTAATATCTAATTTATTTAAAATTAAGAATTCTTGGAAATATGTATTAGTATATGCAGATATAACATCATCAAATAATTTACCCATTAATTCATAAATTGTTGAATCCAAAGAAGTACTTACTCCATTTGCATTTTGTACATAATAAATGAAGAATTGGTTGAATGAAGCAGTAGTGCATTCTTCACCAGAAGTAGCTGGTTCATTTAATGAATCAATGTTTAATTTAATAGTTTGTTCATTATCATCACTATCAGTATAAGTACGAAGTGTTAATTCGATATTTTGTTGATATTCAGATGCATCATCCTTTGTATATGTTAAATAACTCTTATTTTCATATGAATTAATAATTAACATATGGTAACCAAATGATGTTTTACATAATGTATCAGCAGTAATCTTAGTTGCATCAGCATCTGTTGTTACGAAGCAACCTTCATTATTATTTGCATCAGTGATTAGATAGAATTTACCATTTTCGTATTCGTAGCCATCACCAGAAGATGCCTTTTTTCTATAAGTGTCATTGTCAAGTGAAGTAACACTCTTATATATTTCAACAACATAATCTTTGAATGGTGTAACGAAATTATTAACAGAATCTTCATCAATATTTCCGCTTGATGCTAATTGTTCAACAGTTATTAAGAAATTATATTTGTTTTCTTTCTTGAAATCATCCCAGTTAGATACTGATTTTGAATTAATAGTATATGATGATTTCATTTCATTTCCTTCTTCATATTGAGTCTTAATGAATTTTAATGTATCAAATAAAGAAGAATCTGTATAAATAGGATTAATAGTTTCTAAATATAAAGCACGAGCTAGATTTACAACAGCCTCTTCAAATTCTTGGATTTCAGCAGTTGTTTTACTAGCAAGGAATGTATCAGGATCGTCAGGAGAACCATCTGCATCATCGTCAATGTTAATTAAGAAGTGATCTAAATTAATACTTAATAAATCATCATATTTAGTATTTCCTGCAGCAAGTAGATTATTTAAGAATCCATTCTTAGCTTCATCAGAAACATAATAATTTCCATCGGCATTTGTAGAAGAACTTCTCCATGAATCATAAACCTTCATTGCTTCATATGTAGTAAGTGCTTTATTAGCATTGTAATAATACTTTAATACATCCTCTCTAGTAGTATAACCATAAGTACCTAGTAAGAATGTTTCAAGTCCAACCTCTTTTGGATAAGAAGAATTGTTATTACCATTAAACTTAGAAATTTCTTCATCTAGAGTAGTAGTGTTAGTTTCAGCTAAATCACTATCAATCATATATAATGATACATATTTATCATAATATGAATTAGCAAATTCTAATTCGAAATATTTAGTAATAATATCATTTGAATACTTTTTAGAAGCATCTTTATAGAAATCTTCTACAGTGTATGAATAATCACCGATTTTAAAGATTTCATTTGTAGAATTTGTAACAGTAGAAGTAACTAATGTATATTCTTCTGGATATGCATTATAGAAACTATATTCAAAATATGGATCATAAATTTGAATATTAGCATCTTTATATCTAGCATGATCAACAGTCGCAGCATAAGATGCTTGTTCTTTGATCATATCTTCTTTAATTATTTTTGTAACTTTAGTTTTTTGTTCATCACTCAAGCTAGCAAACTCAACTTCTTTAGATAAATCAGTACCATTATTATAGTCATATTTTGTTGATATTCTTAAAGCCATTACATATTTATTATTAATATTTCTTGGCTCTGTTAAATATTGACCATCTTCTAATACACTAGTAATTAATGTATTAATACCTGAAGGTAATTTAGATAAATCATTTTTATCTTTGTTAACTGTATAGATGAATTCTTCATCATCTGTAGAAGCAGCTTGTTTATATCCATAATAAGCATTGTATAGTTGAATATATGCATTTTTAGCAGCATCTACATCAGCTAAATTAGAGAAATCTACTCCAAGGTTGTTAATTGTTTCTAGAGCTTCTTTTCTAGAATTGAATTGAATAATAATAGCGTTATATTCACCATATGTTTTATATGATGATTCATATCTTGATTTAATAGTTGCTTCCTTATATAGATAATTAGAATTCTTTATATCATCTTCAGAATCTTCATCATAGATATATTCTTCATCAGCTATCTTATATAATTCTTTTTTAGCACCTAAATATCTAGCTTGTTCTAAAAGAATAGTATCAATTTTATCTTTAAGTGCAGTAGCTGTCTTAGTTGATAATGCAGGTAAATCATCATCTTTTGTGAAGTATGATAATGAATTATCTAATTCGATATCAGAAGCATTGATAAAGATACCTTCATCTGCAAGAGTATCAATATATTTCTTAACAGCTGAATCTTTATCATCTTGAGTCATCTTATCTATTTCTTTAGAACTTGTCTTTGAATAAATAGCATTAACAATTGTAGTTGTAATAGTTTTAACTAAATCTTTTCTTAATGATAAGTATTTATCATTTGCTTCAGTTGTATCAGATGTTAAATCATATAACTTTTCTTGAGCTGTTTTTGAATCACCTTCAACATCTGTGCATTCTAGTACAGATAATTTGTCTTTTCCAACATTAGTAATAAAATCAGCTCTTGTTGCGTTGTTGTATAACCCAGTTATAACTTCAAGTTCTGCTTTATAAATATTCTTATTTATTGCAGTAGTAATTGTAGAATATCCTGATTTTCTTAATTGAGTGTAGTATTGACCAAATGTCATCTTTAAATCACCACTTGCTGTAGCGATTGTGTCATTTAGTTTTGAATTAAAAGTACCATATGGTGTTACAGTGTTTCTAACAGTAGAACTACCACAAGAAGACAATGTAACTGCCCCTAGGGCAACTAGGGAAGCACCTAATAATAGCTTTTTAAGTTTCATATTATTTTGCCTCCTTATCTAGTTTAATTAAGAAATTTTTAATATGAGCTTCTAAATTATCCCACCAATCAGGATATAAATTAGAAGTACCAGTTGTATCATTATTTAAATCACTATAATCATCAGCGATTCTTTGATTGATTTGTACTATATTTTTGAAGATACCATTATCACCATTATATGCTTCATTAGAATATTTAATGATATTGAAGATGTTTTCATCTAAATTAACATAATTCTTCATGAAATATAATAGAATTACTCTTTGTGTTTCAGAACTTGTGAATCTTGAATAAACAGGTGAAACAAAGTTAGTTAATGCACTTGAGATATCAGCAGGAGAAAGCTTAGATGAGCCATTTACTGCGTTATCAATAATGTATAATAAAATTTGATTTTCATTTAACTTATCATTTTCGTTATAAACATCAGAAATCTTTATGTATTTCTCGTTATATTTAAATAATAAATCTTTATATAATGTATCCTCATGATCTTCTTTAGACCATTTTGCAGATGCAGTAGCTGTACCAGAAGTAACAATCAATAAGTTAACTCCTGTTTTTGAAGTAATAATTTGATCATTTGCTGTAGAAATTGAAGCTTCAGTTAATGGTTCAATATATTCAGTAGGAGTTGTCTCATTTAAATAATATTGATATTTAACTGTATTGTCTTCATTATGTCCTCTAGCATAGTCATATAATCTTTGCTTAATTGTATAATCAATATCAGTAGTAGAATTTGTAGCAGTAACATCTTCAACTGCAACATTCAAACCAAGCTTCTTATATTTAGCCCAAATGTTTTCAGCAGCTGTTGGATTTCCATTGTATTCAGCTTTAGCAGAATTATTAATTTCTGTAACTAGACTTGATAGAACAGATTCATGAGATGAGTTAGCTGATGCACTTATCTTATTATAAATAGTATAAGCTAATTGCTTAGCAACATATTCTTTAGTTACATCACCAACTAAAGTACCATCATAACCAATCCATCCTGGTACTACATCATCTTTCCATTCAGTAACTTCATCATATTCGCCATCTTCATCTGCATCCATGTAGATGATTAATTGCTTACCAGATAGAGAGAAGTATTTTTCGTATGCATATGTAGAATATGTAACAAAGAATTCGGCTAATGAAGGATCTGAATAATCAGTCAATAACTTAGCAGATGCTAATTGAGTAATATAGTAATCATCAATAATTTTATTAATATCTGCTGTATGATAATAAAGCATTAAGAAATTATACTTACCAATTGTTGAAGGATATCCACTTGATGAATAACCATCATTAGCAAATAATGATAATACATTTTGTAAATATGTTGTATATGTTTTTCTAGTATCTGAATCTTTCTTTAATTTGTCATATTCATTTGTTGATCTAATTATTTTCTTTGATAATAAGTCGATTGCAACAGTAGAACCAGTTTGTTTTTCTAAATAATCATAAACTCCAAATGCAGAAGAAGTACCAGGAATTAAAATGCTGTCCTTGTCAGAATCATCTGCTTTAATATTTAAATCAAATGTCTTGTCGTTATATGAAATAGTAGCTAGAACGTTACCATTTTTAGCACCACCAACTGATTTTGAATAATCAGAATGATCTTTAGCATATTCAATTTCAGTTGCTTCTGTATAAACTTTAACTTTTACATCTTCTAATGCATCATTCATCTTATTAGTAATAATAGACTCTGTTGCATTATCGCTAATTAATTCATTTAAGATTTCATCAAATAGTTCTTTATTTTCATCTAAAGTTAACATATCGAAGTAATCAATATTTGTATGATTTTTATCTAGATAGTAATCTTCATATTTCTTAATTGTAGCATCAGTGATTTCATCATAACCATCATCAAATTTATAAGCAATAACTGATGAGCTGCTTGCATCTTTTAAAGCTGTTGAGTAGCGTGTATCATAGTTGACGCCTTGATCATCTTTTAACTTTAATGTTTCATAGCAATATGTTTTGAAATCAACACTATAAGTATCCTTTAAAAGATCTGGTGTGTAAGTTAAGATATTGCCATTAGCCTTATCAAATTCTTCTAATTCTTTGATTGTATTTGTATATAAAGCTTGTGGATCATCACTTGTCTTATATTCATTTAATAATGATAATGTTTGTTTTCTTAAGTCATTTAAGTTATCAAATGAAATTGCAGAAGTAGTAGCTGAAGGTAATGAATCTAAATATCCACCATACATATAGTTGTATAGCATAATATATAATTCTAAAACAACCATTCCAGATACTTGTTCAGCGTTAGATGTTTTTAAATTTGCTGAAGTTTTAACAAAATCATCATAATACTTGATATATGAATCATAGCCTTGGTTAGCTTCTTTTTCATAAATATAATAAATTGTATTATTGTTGATATATAAACCAAAGGCTCTTAATGTATCGTTAAATTCAGTTGTGCTAGTGAATTTAATCTTTATTAAGTTTAGATCAAAAGTATTAGTATATAATTCTTTGAATTTATCTACGTAAGAAGTGTTACTATATAATCCATATTTTTCATCATCAGTATCAGTGTCATCTTCAAAAGCCTCTTCAACATCATCTTTTAAAGAATCTAATGTGAAAAGTTCTTTTCCGTATAGTGGATAATATAGTTCACTTAATTCTTTTGCGATTGCAAATAATCCATTTGTATTTGCTGCAGACAAATCAGTAAGAATATCTTCGAATGTCTTTCCTTTAAGGTCTCCATCTGCAATTGAAGCCTTTTGATATGTTGTGTATACCTCATCAACATATTTTTGTTTAAATTTAGCTAATTCAACATCAGTAAATTCATCAAGTTTGTCATAATATGAATCAATGCTGTATGGTAAGTTTAGAATATCTTGTACCACATAGTCAGCTAATCTTGTTGTATATTCATTGTATAATTCATTGAATTGCTTTTCTGATATTTCATCAGTTGAACCATGGATAATTTTTTTATCCTCTAGTTTTGAATAGTCACCATTTGTATTGATGACATTTGTTAACCTTGTAATTTGCTCATTTAAGATTACATTAGTAATTTGACTATCTAAAACTGATTTAGCATTCCATTGAAGTTCATCCCAAAGTTCTCCAGTGGTAACGCTATAATCACCTATAGAAGCATAAGTAGAGTTTCTATCAAGTGTACCATACTTGTTAGTAGCTCCTGAGCAAGATGTTAACGTTATAGCTAAAGCGCAAGTTACCATTGCAGTTGATAATCTACGCACCCTTTTATTAGTTTTGCTCATCATAAAACTCCTTTACCAAAAAAATAAACTATAGCACATAATATCATATCATTAATGGTTTGAAAATGCAATTAAAATATAATTTTAAGGACAATATTTTTTTTATTACTAATTTGCTTAAAATTACAGACTAATTATGCTATAATGACACTGCTGGTGATTTAAGTGAGAATAAAAGTATTTTCAAGTGGAAGTGATGGTAATTCCACTATTGTTGTTTCAAATAATAAAAAGATTTTAATTGATTTAGGTATTACTAGAAAACAAATAGTAGAAAACCTAAATAAAATGGATATAGATATTTTGGATTTAGATGCGATTTTGATTACACATGAGCATACTGATCATATAAAAGCATTACCTACAATGCTAAAGGAGTGCCAAATTCCTATATATTTATCAAAGGGGACATTAAATTCGATTTACGACATGTATAAAGCATCTGGAAAAACTAAATTAATAGAACTGATTGATAAGAGATTTAACGAAGGTTCGATAATTATATTATCGAGAACTAATGAATCATTGTTTTATGATAGCTTTAATATAGGCTCTGTTTACGTCGATGTTTTACCAGCATTCCATGATGCTGCAGAGACCTTAGGATATGTTATTCACGAAGGTGAAAAGAAGCTTGTTTATATGACGGATACAGGTTATGTTCATGATAGTTTATGGCCTATAATTAATGATGCAGAAGCATATATTTTAGAATCTAATCATGACCCTGAAATTTTAATGGCATCTAATAGACCATATAACCTAAAAATAAGAATTTTATCTGATCATGGTCACATGTCGAATGAAGAATCAATGATTACTTTAGCTAATATTATGGGACCTAAAACTAAGGTTGTTTTACATGCTCATGTTTCACAAGAATGTAATTTATCACAACTTATTGAATTAACTAGAAAAAAAGTTTTTGATAGTTTTGGCATAGATACAGAAGGCATCGAATTTGAGATACTTCATCCTTATCCATCAAAGGAGTATAATGTATGAAAATAACTATAGTTAGTGTAGGCAATATTAAGGAAAAATATTTAAAAGATGCAATAGCTGAATATTCAAAAAGATTATCAAAATATACCAAGATAGAGTTCTTATCAACTAATGATGAGCCAATATGTGATAATCCTTCTGAAAAAGATGAAATAATAGTTAAAAATAAAGAAGGGGAAAGGCTTTTAAAGTTAATACCTGATAATTCATATAAAGTCGTTTTAGATTTGAAAGGAACTATGCTAACATCTGTAGAATTAGCTAATAAAATCTCAGATGTTTTTACTTATCAAAATTCTAATATTTCTTTTATAATAGGTGGATCACTTGGACTTTCAGATGCTGTATTAAAATCTGCAGATTATCATCTATGTTTTTCAAAAATGACGTTTCCTCATCAGTTAATGCAAGTAATTCTTTTAGAGCAAATATATAGAGCATTTAAGATTAATAATAATGAGACTTATCACAAATAATAGTAGCCTGAAATTGAATAAGATTTTGGGCTTTTATTATTTATAATAATTTCTTTCTACGTTAAAGGATGTATTTTGTTGACTATTCCATTTTTAAGTGATAAAATTATGCTATGTCATAATGCGCATTTTTTATAGCGCTAAATTGGAGGAATGTAAAATGGCTAATGTTAATGAATTACCTAAGATTAATGAGGTAAACAAAAAAGAACCTAAAAAAGTAAAAGTAATGCAATTTGGTGAAGGAAACTTCTTACGTGCATTTATTGATTGGATTATCAATAGTACTAACAAGAAGACTAATTTTGATGCAGGTGTTGTAGTAGTACAACCAATGCCTTTTGGTCGTGTAAAAGAATTAAATGAAGCTGATGGCTTATATACATTATATTTACAAGGTTTACAAAATGGTAAAGCTGAAAGAGTATCTGAAGTAATTAAGTGTGTTCAAGATGCACTTAATCCATTCGAAGAATATGATAAGTATTTAAACTATGCTTTATCTGATGATTTACAATTTGTTATTTCAAATACTACAGAAGCAGGTATCGCATTTGATCCTAATGATACAGACTTCTCTAAGTGTCCAAATTCATATCCAGGAAAGCTTTTGGCATTCTTAAAGAAGAGATATGAAGCTGGCAAGAAAGGTTTATATATCATCCCTTGTGAATTAATTGATCACAATGGTGCTACTTTAAAGGAAGTATTAGTTAAACTTGCAAAGCATAATAATTTAGATGCTAAGTTCATTAAGTGGATTGAAACTGAAAACAAGTTCTATAATACATTAGTAGATAGAATTGTTCCAGGTTATCCAAGAAATGATGCAGAAGCATTCCAATTAGCTTTAGGCTACCAAGATCAAAATATGGTTGTTGGTGAAATCTTCCACTTATGGTGTATTGATGCTCAATCAGTAGATTCAAAAGAGCAAGCTAAGGCTAACCTAGAAGAATTAAAGAAGGCTCTTCCAACTGAAAAGGCTGGATTAAATGTATTATTCGTTGATTCAATCGTACCTTATAAGCAAAGAAAGGTTAAGATTTTAAATGGTTCTCATACTGCTTTAGTTCCAGTATCTTATTTAGCTGGTATTGATACAGTTAGAGAAACAATTGAAGATAAAGAATTAGGAAAATATGTTAAAGATTTCATTTTTGACGAAGTTATTCCTACAATTGATATTCCTCATGATCAAATGGTTGCATACTCTAATTCAGTATTAGAGCGTTATATGAACCCATATGTACGTCATGAATTAATGTCAATTGCCCTAAACTCAGTAACTAAGTTTAAGGAAAGAGATTTACCTACAATATTACAATATATTGAAAGAACAGGTAAATTACCACAACATGGTTTATTCAGCTTAGCTGCATTAATTTCATTCTATAAGGGTGTAAGAGTTATTGATAACAATGCTCCTATCGCATTAAATGATGATCCTAAATTCATTGAATTCTTCAAGAATCAATGGGCAGCATATGATGGAACTAAGGCTGGTGCAAGAAAGATTGTTGAAGCAACTTTAGGCATGGCTGATCATTGGGGACAAGATTTAAATAAGATTGCTGGCGTAACTGATTTCGTTACAGAAGCATTATATGCTCAACAAACAATGACAATGAGAGACGCTATTAAGGCTATCATTAAGTAATAATTAACGTTAGAATATAAACATAAAAAATAAAAAAGCACAGGTGATTTTATGCAAGAATTTATTATCATACATGAAATAGACAATGTAGCAGTAGTACTTCGTCCTTTTAAAAAGGGCGAGGTAGTTGCTGGTGTCACATTATTAATGGATATTCCACAAGCACATAAGGTTGCACTAAAAGATATTAAAAAGGGAGAAAACGTAATTAAATATGGCTTCCCTATTGGACATGCAACTGAAGATATTAAAGCTGGTGAGCATGTTCATACACATAATGTAGCAACTAACCTAGATGATGTTATCACATATTCATATAAGCCAAATTATCCAAAGGTTTTAGGATATAAGAGTGATAGAACAGTTGATGTGTATGAAAGATCAACTGGTGAATATGGTATTAGAAACGAACTATGGATCATTCAAACTGTAGGATGTGTTTCTGGTATGGCTGATAAGATTATTGAAGAATTTAAGAAAACACATGATATGTCTAAAATCGATGGAGTATACACATTCCAACATCCTTTTGGATGCTCTCAAATGGGTGGAGATTTAGAATTCACTAAGGTTTTATTACAAGATATGGTTAAGCACCCTAATGCTGGTGGTGTATTAGTATTAAGCCTTGGTTGTGAAGAAAACAGATGTGATGTATTCCAACAAACATTAGGAGAATACGATAAGGATAGAACAAGATTTTTAGTATCTCAAGATGTAAGTGATGAAGTAGCTGAAGGTGTAAAATTACTTGATGAATTATACAATAAGATGAAGGATGATAAGCGTGTAACTAAGCCTTTATCTGTATTAAGAATTGGTCTAAAATGTGGTGGATCTGATGGTATGTCAGGTATCACAGCTAACCCACTTTTAGGTAGATTATCTGATTTCTTATCATTGAATGACGCTACATCAGTTTTAGGTGAAGTACCTGAAATGTTTGGTGCAGAGCAATTATTAATGGCTCGTGCTAAGGATGAAGATACATTCAATGAAATTGTTGAATTAATTAATAACTTTAAGGTTTATTTTAAAAATCATCATCAAGTTATCTATGATAACCCATCTCCAGGTAATAAGGCTGGTGGAATTACAACTCTTGAAGACAAGTCTTTAGGATGCGTTCAAAAAGGTGGTTCATCTAAGGTAAATGGTGTACTTGAAATGGGTGGAAGAGTTAAGACTAAAGGCTTAAATTTAATTTCTACTCCAGGTAATGACCTTTGTGCAGTTACTACAATTGCTGCCGCTGGTTGTCAAATGGTATTATTTACTACTGGACGTGGAACACCATTTGGTGGATTTGTTCCAACATTAAAAATTGCAACAAATACTGCTTTAGCAACTAAGAAGGAAAACTGGATTGATTTCAATGCTGGTGACTTAGTTGATAAGTATACTATGGATGAATTATTAGAAAGATTCTTAGATTTAATTTGTGATGTTGCATCTGGAAAGAAGCAAGCTAAAAATGAAATTAACGACTTTAGAGAAATCTCAATCTTTAAAGATGGTGTAATTCTATAATTTTATTAATAAGGAGAATAAAAACATGAGAGAATTTATGGACAAGGATTTCTTGTTAACAACAGAAACTGCAAAGAAGTTATATCATGAACATGCTGAAAAAATGCCTATCATTGATTATCACTGCCACCTTCAACCAAAGGAAATTGCAGAAGATAAGCATTTTAGAAACCTAGCAGAAGCATGGTTAGGTGCTGGAGATAGATATGGTGACCACTATAAGTGGAGAGCACTACGTGCTAGAGGATACATGGAAGATTCTATTTCTGGAAATGTTCCTGGTAAATCATTAGAAGAAAGTGATTATCAAAAATATACTCAATTTGTTGAGTCTATGCCTTATTTCGTAGGTAACCCTCTATATCACTGGAGTCATCTTGAATTAAGAAGATATTTCGATATCTATGACATTATTAACAAGAATAATGCAAAGAAGATTTGGGATGAAGCAAACGAAAAATTAAAAACATTATCTGCAAGAGAAATGTTATATAAGTTCAATGTAGATACAGTATGTACAACTGATGACCCAGTTGATGACCTACATTGGCATAAACAAATGAATGCTGATAAGACATTAAAGGTAAAAGTTAGACCAGCATTCCGTCCTGATAAGGCAATCAATGTTGAATTATCATGGTTCAAGGATTGGGTTAACCAATTAGCTAAGGTTGTTGGTTATGAAATCAAAACATTAAAGGATTTAGAAAAAGCATTAGTAGAAAGAATTGATTTCTTCCATGAAATGGGTTCTCGTCTATCTGACCATGCATTAGACGTATTACACTATGCACCTGCAACATACGAAGAAGCTAATAAAGTATTCTTAAAAGGTATGAAGGGTGAACCTGTATCTGATTTTGAACAAGATCAATACAAAGGCTATGTATTAGTATTCTTAGGTAAAGAGTACAATAAGCGTGGCTGGGTACAACAATACCATATCGGTGCTTTAAGAAACAACTCTAAATCAATGTTAAAGAAAATTGGACCAGATACTGGTTATGATGCAATTGAAGACCAAGTATATATGTCTAAATTATCAGCATTATTAGGTGAATTAGATGAAGCTGATGCTTTACCTAAAACTATCTTATATTGCTTAAATCCACGTGATAACTATGCATTAATGGTATTAGCTGGATGCTTCCAAAAGGAAGGTATTCAAAATAGAGTACAAAATGGTACAGCTTGGTGGTTCTTAGATCAACAAGATGGTATGAAGCAAAATATGGAAACAATGATGCAAGTTGCATTAATTTCTGAAGCAGTAGGTATGTTAACAGATTCTCGTTCATTCTTAGCATATCCTCGTCATGAATACTATAGAAGAATACTTTGCCAAAAGTTAGGAGATTTAGTTGAATCAGGTCAATATCCTGCATCTGAAATCGAAACTTTAGGTAAGATTGTTGAAGATATTTGCTACAACAATGCAAAGAAATATTTCGGATTCTAATAATTAAGATAAGAGCTCTTCGGAGCTCTTTATTTTTCACCTTTTATTTGGTATAATCACCTACGGTGGTGCGATATTATGACTAAAGAAGAAGAATTAGTTAATATTTTAATTGAAAAGAGTTATCATATTTCATTTGCTGAATCTGCCACAGGTGGTATGCTTGCAGCGAGACTAGTAAATGTTAGTAATGCATCAAAGGTATTAGATGAATCATTTGTTACTTATGCAGACGAAGCTAAAATGAAATATTTAGATGTCAAAAGGGAAACTATAGAAAAATATAATGTAGTATCAGAAGAGGTAGCTAAAGAAATGGTTATTGGTTTAGCAAATAATACCAAAGCTAATATTTGTGCTTCAGTTACTGGTGTAGCTGGTCCTACTGGAGGAACTGAATTAATCCCTGTAGGGATGATTTGTTTCGGTTTTTATATAAATGGTAAAGTAATTACAAAAACTAATAAATTTGGCGATTTAGGAAGAAATATCGTACGTCAAAAGGCATCTGATTATGTATATGATACTTTACTTGAATTATTAAAATAAGCTGGTGATATTTTGAAGAGTAAAATATTTATTATTTTAAATATAATATTCGTTTTAGGCTGTATCGCAGGTGATATAGCACTAGGATTTTATTTCAAGTTTAATTCATCATTTTTCTATTCTACTATATTCTTTGTGTTAGGAATTGCCATTGGTAACTTGATATTTTTAATTATCCATTTGTTAATTGAAACAACATATAAATTTAATAAATTTATTCCTATTATGCATGCAAGCTATTTAGTTATATCTGCATTAATGTATTATGTAATTGAATGGGTAGGAAAGTTTGATGAATATAAAATAATATATTGGTCTGTATATGGTGGATTAGTAGCTGTTGATTTAATTGTTTTCTTAATATTAAGCTTCAGAAAAGAACCTGATGATAAGCCAAAATTTAAGGTAAATCAAAGATGAAAAAAGAAGTATTATGTCACATTTTTTGTTTATTTTGTGTTATTGTATGGGGAACTACATTTATATCAACTAAAGTATTATTAGAATCATTTCATCCAGTTGTAATACTTATATATAGATTAGTTATCTGTGTAACATTATTATTCATAATCTATCCAAGAATATTTAAAACAGTAACATTTAAACATGAATTATTATTCATTGGGGCAGGTGCTTCAGGTGTAACATTTTATTTTCTATTTGAAAATATGGCACTATCATACACTAATGCTTCAGATGTAGGAATAATAGTTTCTGCCGCACCATTTTTCACTTTGATCTTCTGCACGATATTCTTAAAAACAGATAGAATAACCTTATGGTTTATTATTGGTTTTATTCTAGCAATGGCTGGAATAATACTAATTAGTATCAATGGAAGTAACAATTTAAATGCTAATCCAATAGGATATTTATTAGCATTACTCGCAATGGTAATGTGGGGATTTTATAGCGTTTTTGTTAAGAAAATCGGGGACTTAGGCTATAAAGGAATAGGTGTTACAAGAAAAATAATGTATTATGGATTAATATTATTAATTCCTTTTTTCTTTATATTTAAATGCGATTTTAATTTCCAAGCTTTAGCTGATTTTAAAAACTTAGGAAATATATTGTTTTTAGGTATTTTAGCATCTAGTGTATGTTTCTTACTTTGGAATTACGCACTAAGAAATATAGGTGCTGTTAAGACTTCGGTTTATATTTATTTATCACCTGTTATTACAACAATTGCTTCATTTTTAATTTTAAATGAAACAATTAATGCATTTACAATAATTGGTATGGTTTTAGCAATATTAGGATTAGTTTTATCGTCAATTAATCCCAAAAAGAGAATTAAAAAGTTAGAAGTTTAAGACATAATTCGTTATGTCTTTTTCTTTTTTGCAATAAAATTATGTTATTTTAAGTGATATTTATAATTTTTCACTATAAAATAACAAACATTTATGATATAATACCATAGGTATTATTTATTTTTGGAGGTTGATTAGTTATGGCTGAGTACAATCATAAAATAATTGAAGCAAAATGGCAAAAATATTGGGAAGAAAACGAAACATTCAAAACTGATGTTTGGGATTTCTCAAAACCTAAGTTTTATGCCCTAGATATGTTCCCATATCCATCAGGAGTAGGTCTACATGCTGGACACCCAGAAGGATATACTGCGACAGATATTATTTCTAGAATGAAAAGAATGCAAGGATATAATGTATTACACCCAATGGGATATGACTCATTTGGTTTACCTGCAGAACAATATGCAATTCAAACAGGTAATCATCCTGCAGGATTCACTGAGAAAAATATCCAAACATTTACAAAGCAATTAAAGGAATTAGGCTTTGATTATGACTGGTCTAAATGTATTGCAACATCTGATCCATCATTCTATCATTGGACACAATGGATTTTCAAAAATCTATACAAGGATGGATATGCAAAATATATCGATATGCCGGTTAACTGGTGTGAAGAATTAGGATGCGTATTAGCAAATGACGAAGTTATTGATGGTAAGAGTGAACGTGGTGGATTCCCTGTTGTAAGAAAGAATATGAAGCAATGGGTAATTGATCAACCAGCTTTCGCAGAACAATTACTTGAAGGCTTAAATGAAATTGATTGGCCTGAATCAACAAAAGAAATGCAAAGAAATTGGATTGGTAAATCAACAGGTGTTGAAGTTGAATTCAAAATTGTTGGTGGTGGATCATTCAAAATCTTTACAACATGTATTGAAACTATTTATGGTATTACATTCATGGTAGTCGCACCAGATGGAGATATCGTAAAGAGCTTAATGGATAGAGTAGAAAATAAAGAAGAAGTTTTAGCATATATTGAAGAAACTTCAAAGAAGAGTGATTTAGATAGAACTGAATTAAATAAAACAAAGACAGGATGTATTTTAAAAGGCTTATATGCAATTAACCCTGTAAATGGAAAAGAAGTTCCATTATTCATGGGTGATTTCGTATTAGCTAATTATGGTACTGGTGCTGTAATGGCAGTTCCATCACACGATCAAAGAGATTTCGAATATGCAGTTGCTCATAACATTCCTATGATTCAAGTTATTGAAGGTAGAGATGTAAGTGAATGTGCATTTGAAAAACAAGATTATTTAGGAAAAGGCTGTAAGCTAATTAATTCAGGAGAATTTAGTGGACTAACAGTTGAAGAAGCAAAAGAAGCAATTACATCTAAGCTTGAAAAGATGGGTATTGCGACAAGAACTGTTAACTATAAATTTAGAGAATGGATTTTTGCTAGACAAAGATATTGGGGCGAACCAGTTCCAGTAGTTCATACAGATAATGGCGTATATGTATTACCTGATGATGAATTACCACTTGTATTACCTGAATTAGAAGATTACAAAGGTAAAAATGGTAAGGCTCCACTTGAAAACGCAACAGAGTGGAAGAATTACAATAAAAATGGTATTAAGGGTGTTAGAGAAACATCAACAATGCCAGGTTCTGCAGGCTCAAGCTGGTATTTCTTAAGATACATTGATCCAAAGAATGATAAGGAATTAGCAAATAAAGAATTATTAAAGCACTGGATGCCAGTTGACCTATACATTGGTGGACCTGAACATGCAGTAGGACACTTAATGTATTCACGTATTTGGAATAGATACTTGTATGATAAGGGCATCGCTCCTACAAAAGAACCATTCAAGAAGCTTGTTCATCAAGGTATGATTTTAGGTTCAAATGGTATTAAGATGGGTAAGAGATTCCCTGAGTATGTAATCAATCCATCAGATATCGTAGAAAAATATGGTGCTGATACACTTCGTTTATATGAAATGTTTATGGGACCACTTGAGGCTTCTAAGCCTTGGAGTAATCAAGGTGTAGAAGGAGCTAGAAGATTCTTAGATAGAGTATATAGACTTGTATGTTTAAATGAATATAAATCAAAATTCACTACTGAATATGATAAGACATTAGAAAAGCTATATAACCAAACAGTTAAGAAGGTAACTGAAGATTATGAAGCTTTAGCATTTAATACTGCTATAAGTCAAATGATGGTATTTATCAATGAAGCTTATAAAGCTGAAAAAATCTATTTAGGATTCATTGAAGGATTTATTAAATTATTAGCACCAGTTGCTCCACACATCTGTGAAGAAATGTGGCAATCACTTGGTCATAATAATACAATCGCATATGAATCATGGCCTACATATGATGAATCAAAATGTAAGGATGATGAAGTAACATATGCAGTATCAGTTAATGGTAAATTAAGAGATAAATTAGTAGTAGATGCTAGTTTAGATGCAAAAGAAGTTGAAAAGCTTGCTTTAGCACAAGAAAAGATTAAAACATATACAGACGGACATACAATTGTAAAAGTAATTGTAGTTCCTAAGAAGATTGTTAATATCGTAATAAAATAAAAAGATTAATTATATTTTCCTTTATCTAGGATTATATAATTGACCTTTTGATAAAAGAATTATGAAATGAGGTCTAAGATAATGAGTGATATATTAGAAATTAAAGATCTTTATGCAAGAGTAGAGGAAAAAGAAATATTAAAAGGAGTAAACCTAACAATTAAAACAGGCGAGGTTCATGCAATCATGGGACCTAATGGAACAGGTAAATCAACTTTATCTTCTATAATTATGGGTTCTCCAAGATATCAAGTAACAAGTGGTGATATTTTATTAAATGGTGTATCCATTTTAAATAAGCCAGTTGATGAAAGAGCTAGACTTGGTATTTTCCTTGCTTATCAATATCCAATGGAGGTACCTGGAGTAACAAATAGTGATTTTATTAGACAAGCTATGAAATCTACAACAGGCAAAGCACCATCATTATTCACATTTATTAAGGAATTTGATAAGGCAACTCAAGAATTAAAGATGCCTGAGGATTTAGCACATAGATATTTAAATGAAGGCTTTTCAGGTGGAGAAAAGAAGAGAAATGAAATTCTTCAAATGAAAATGTTAAAACCTAAATTTGGTATTCTAGATGAAATTGATTCAGGACTTGATGTTGATGCTTTAAAGATTGTTGGTGAAAATGTTTATGGTATGGTTAATGAATCATTTGGTTGTTTATTAATAACTCATTATCAAAGATTATTAGATTATATAAAGCCTGATTTTGTTCATGTTATGATCAATGGTAAGGTAGTTATGACTGGTGGAAAAGAATTAATTACTAAGATTGATAATGAAGGCTATGATTGGGTAAAGAAGGAGCTAGGCATTACAATTAATGCTGAAGAAGAAAAGAAGACCCATGCAATTCTTGGCTCTTGTGCACATAACCCTAACACTAAGAAGTAATGGAAAGAAAAATGATTGATATCACAGCTTTGGGTCAAGCTAGTGATGGCTTTTATCTAATAAATGATGAAAGTGTATATGTTATAAAAAATGATTGTAAAATTAAAATTAAAGATGGCATTAAAGCTTATATCATAGATAATACAGAAAATTCATCTGTTTATGTATTTGTAGGGAATGATGCATCATTAGATTATACAATCTTAAATAGTAAATCATCAAAGAGAGAATTTGATGTAAATGGTGAATTAATTGTAAATGAAATTTTATTAGATGAATCTAATGAGTCATTTACATGTAATTTATTGAAAGAAAATTCTACAGTTAATAAAAAATTATTAGCATTTGCTGATAATTCTAAACAAGATGTAGTAGAAAGAATAAATCATCAAGTTTCTAAGACATATTCTGATATTTCTAATATTGGAATAAGTATGAATAAAGCTAATATTAATTTTGATATCACAGGATTTATTAAAAAAGGTATGTCAAAATCTAATTGTAGACAATTATCTAAAGGTGTTGTAATGGATAATGAATCATCTGTTACAGCAAAGCCTATTTTATTAATTGATGAATATGATTGTTTTGCAAGCCATGGAGCATCAATTGGAAAAATGAGTGATGAAGATTTATTCTATTTAATGTCTAGAGGCTTAACAAAGAATGAAGCATTTTTCTTAATTCTTGGAGGAATTGTTAAACCATTTATTGATAGATTACCTATTGAAGAATTAAAAGATGTTACATTAAAGAAAATTAATAACATGATTGAGAAGTGATTTTAATGGATGTTAATAAACTAAGATCTAATTTTCCCGTATTAAGGGATAATAAGGAATTAGCATATCTTGATAACGCAGCCATGGCGTTAAAGCCAGATTGTGTTATAGAAGCGGTAGATAATTATTATAGAAAATATGGATGTAATGTTCATAGAGGTGTATATAAATTATCTTATGAAGCTACAGATTTATATGAAAAAGCACGTGAAGTAATTGCTGAATTTATAAATGCCAAATTTGAAGAGGTTGTATTTACTCGTGGTGCATCAGCAAGCTTAAATTTAGTTGCCACATCTTATGGATTAAATAATATTAAGCCAGGTGATGAAATAATCACATCAGAGCTTGAACATCATTCAAGCCATATGCCATGGTTTAATGTAGCTAAAATTAAAGGTGCGACAATTAAATATATTCCATTAAATGAAGAAGGAAGAATTACAGTAGAAGGCTTCAAAAGTGTTTTAACTGATAAAACTAAGGTTGTAGCTGTAACTTATGTATCAAATGTTATGGGCTATGTTACACCAATTAGAGAAATAATTAAATTAGCTCATGAAAAAGGAGCGATTGTTTCTTTAGATGGTGCTCAAGCAGTTCCACATATGGATGTAGATGTAAAAGAATTAGATTGTGATTTCTTATCATTTTCTGGCCATAAGCTATGTGGTCCAACAGGAATTGGTGTTTTATATGGTAAAAAGGAATTATTAGATAAAATGGAACCAATTGAATTTGGTGGAGATATGGCTGATACAGTTAGAAAAGACTTTCAAACATATAAGGCAACACCTTATAAATTCGAAACAGGAACTCCAATTATTGCTGGAGCGATTGGTCTTGCAGAAGCTTGCAAATATTTAAAGAAAATTGGTCTATCAAATATTGCTAAATATGAAAATGATTTAAAAAATGAAGCAATTAAAGAATTAAAGAAAATTCCAGGTGTAAAAATCTATAACGAAAGTTGTGAAACTGGTATTATTTCATTTAATTTAGAAGGTATTCATCCACATGATGCTGCATCAGTATTTGATAATCATAATGTATGTATTAGAGCCGGACATCACTGTGCTCAATTAATAACTACATGGTTAAATACAATTGGTACAGTTAGAGCGTCATTCTATTTTTATAATACAAAAGAAGATATAGATAAATTTATTAAAGGTGTTAAAGACGCAAAAGATTTCTTTGGTAGTTTTTAATCCCAGGAGGTAAAAGTATGGATTTAAGTACTTTATATAGAGCTGTTATTATGGATAATTACAAAAATCCTAAGAATAAAGGCTTAACAAAAGGTGATAAATACCATTTTGTACATTTAAATAATCCTTCATGTGGTGATGACATGAATGTTGAAATTCTTATTGAAGATGGAGTAGTTAAGGATATTCATCATGATGGTCATGGCTGTTCTATTTGTTGTTCTAGTGCGTCAGTAATGAGCGAGACATTAAAGGGAAAGAATGTTGAAGATGCTAAAAAGCTTATTTACGAATTCTATGAACTTGTAATGGGTAAAGCTCCTGAAGACGAAGAAGAACTAGGAGAAGCTATTGCTTATATGGGTGTTAAGGATTTCCCAGCTAGAATTAAATGTGCTACATTATCATGGAAGGCCCTTGAAAAGGCAATAAGTGAGGTGGAAGAAAATGGCAAATAATAAAAAAGAAGTTGAACAAATAGTTGGTGATTATAAATATGGTTTTACAACAGATGCTAAAACTATTATTTCATCAGGTAAGGGTTTAAATAAGGATGTAGTCGAATTTATATCTAAAGCTAAAAATGAACCTGATTGGATGAAGGAATTTAGATTGAAATCATATGAATCATTTGTCAATTTAAATAACCCAAGCTGGGGACCAGATTTATCTGGTATTGATTTCCAAGAATATACTTATTACATCAAATCATCAAAGGGTGTTGAACAAAGCTGGGATGATGTACCTGAAGAAATTAGAGATACATTTAATAAATTAGGTATTCCAGAGGCAGAAGCTAAATATTTAGCTGGTACATCTACACAATTTGAATCAGAAGTTGTTTATCATAATAATTTAAAAGAATTAGAAGATCAAGGTGTAATTTTCTGTGATACAGATACTGCAGTAAGATTATATCCAGATTTAGTTAAGAAATATATTGGAACTCTTGTTCCACCTTCTGATAATAAATATGCAGCCCTAAATAGTGCTGTATGGAGTGGTGGTTCATTTATTTATGTTCCGAAGGGTGTAAAGTTATCAAAGCCTGTACAATCTTATTTTAGAATCAATTCTGAAAGAATGGGTCAATTTGAAAGAACATTAATTATTGTCGATGATGATGCAGATATCCATTATGTAGAAGGATGTACAGCACCTCAATATTCTAAAGATTCATTACATGCCGCAGTAGTTGAAATTTTTGTTGGTAAAAACGCTCATTGTAGATATTCAACAGTACAAAACTGGTCTAATAATATTGTTAATTTAGTTACTAAGCGTACATTAGTTGATGATAATGGACATATGGAATGGATTGATGGAAACGTTGGTTCTGGCCTAAATATGAAATATCCAGCTTGCATTTTAAAAGGTAAAGGAAGCAAAGGAACTACTATTTCAATAGCTTTTGCTGGAGAAGGACAATTACAAGATACTGGTGCTAAAATGATTCATTTAGGTGAAAATTCAACATCTACAATTATTTCAAAAAGTATTTGTAGAGGTGGAGGAAAGGTTAATTATCGTGGTAAGGTTTCATGTGGACCAAAGGCTGTTGGCGCAAGAAGCCACGTAGAATGCGATACATTAATTTTAGATGATATATCTACATCAGATACAATTCCAGAAAACAGTGGACATAATGGAGATATGTATATTGAGCATGAGGCAACTGTTTCTAAGGTAAATGAGGATCAATTATTTTATTTAATGTCTAGAGGATTAACTGAAGCAGAAGCTACAGAGATGATTGTTATGGGGTTTATTGAACCATTCTCAAAAGAATTACCAATGGAATATGCTGTTGAATTAAATAGATTAATCAAACTTGAAATGACTGATTCAATAGGTTAAAATAAAAGACAGGAAATCCTGTCTTTTTTTGAGGAGAAAATTATGGAAATATTATCTGATAATAATCAAAAAATAAAAGAATTAGCTAAATTAAATATGTCTAAATATAGAAAAGAAATGAAGATGTTTTTAGTTGAGGGTGCTCATTTAGTAAATGAAGCAAGATTAGCTAATGTTTTAATAGAAGCCTTTAGTATTGATACTAAAGAAGGATATACTAAAATTAGCGAAAAGGCAATGAAAAAGCTATGTCATACAGATACCTTAGTATCAGAAATAGGCTTATGTAAAATGCTAGATAAAAATGAATTATCTAATAAGATATTAATATTAGATGCAATCCAAGATCCAGGTAATTTAGGCTCTTTGATGAGAAGTGCTAAAGCCTTTGGCTTTAATACTATCGTACTTGGAAAAGGCTCATGTGATATTTATAATGATAAGGTAATTAGATCAAGCCAAGGTGCTATTTTTAAATTAAATTTTATTACATCAGACTTAGTTGAATTTATACCTACATTAAAGGATTATTTAGTATATGGTACTAATGTTAGAAAGGGTATAAGTGTAAGTGATTGTAAGAAAAATGGTAAGATAGCATTAGTACTTGGTAATGAAGGAAATGGAATAAGTGATAAAGTTGATTCTGTAATAGAAAATAATATTTATATTCCACTTGAGAATGTAGAAAGTTTAAATGTTACAGTAGCTGGTTCTATATTAATGTATGAATTTAGAGGTGCTAATAATGAAAAATAAGAAATTTAAATTGATAATTAAAATATTATTAGTTATATTCTTAACGATATTAATGTGTGAAAACTTTGTTGAAGCACTAACTAATAATTTAGTAGTAGCTCGTGTTATGCATGCGGTAATTGGATATATTACAGTAGCTTTAATCGTATTACATTTAATAGCAAATATTGGATATTTTAAAGCATTAAAAAAAGGTAAATATAATGCTAAAAGAATAACTATGCTTATTATTAATGGATTAATGATGTTATCATTATTAATAATAATGTTAAGTGGTATGACAACTATGTTAGAGAAAGTATTTAATTTATTTGATTTAGGTGGCTTCCCAACAAAGATGCATACAATTGCTACATATTATTTATATTTATTATTAGGATTACATATAGGAATAAATGTTAGATTAGAAAAAGGAGCTATAAGCTTTATTGCTGTAATTGCAGGAATAGCTTATGGTATTACATCATTTATAATATTAAGATATTATCAGGTTATATTCTTTTATAACCCAGTATCACATAGTATGAATAATATATTCTTACAATTAGCGTTATTACCTGGTATTATTACATTAGGATTTGGAATTGTCGAGTTAATTTTAATGATAAATTCTTCAAATAAAATAGATAAAAAAGAAGAAGAGAGCGATTAATTATTCGCTCTCTTCTTCACTTTCTTCATCTTCTTCAACAGTATATAAAGGTTCAGCCTTAACTGGTAATTCATCAACTTTATACATTTTAGAAGTATATAATATACCATCTAAATGATCGTATTCATGTTGGAATACAATTGCAGGATATCCAAATAATTGGATAGTTACATTTTTACATTTTTCAGTCTTATAATCAAATAATATAGCTTTAGCTTTGATACCATAATATCTAGGTGTTACTAATCCATCAGTATTTCTTGTTACAGAAAGACAACCTTCACCATCAGGTAAATATGTCATTTCTTCAGTATGCCCAATGATTTGTGGATTAATAAACGCATACATATATTTAGTCTTCTTATCATCTAAAAAATCAGTAGCGTTCATTGCGAACATTCTTTTATTAACTCCAACCTGAGGTGCAGCAATACCAACACCTGGTCTAATACCATATTTTTTAGTTAATTCATCATTTTCTGATATAATCATATATTCATATAATGATTTAATACATTCCTTTTCTTCATCAGATAAAGGAAGTCTAACTTTTTCACATTTTTCATTTAAAGAAGGAGTTCCTTCTTTAACAATATTACAATCTAAATACATAAATAATCACCAAGAGGTATTATATCATAAAATAGCCTTATTGCAAAAAAATTATAATATTTGTATAATTACAACGGGTGTTAAAAATGGATTTAGCAAATAAGTATTTTGAAGAATTAAAGAATACAGATAAATTTAAAAGATTAATAGAGCTTAATAATATTATTAAGGATAAATATAAAAAAGAAATTGTATCATTTAAAACTGCTGAATCTTTTTATTTAGAAGCCAAGGATAATGAATATTATCCTGATAAAGATAAAATAATAAAAAGATTTAAAGAAGCTAAAATTAATTTATATTCAAAACCAGAAGTTAAAGAATATTTTATAATACAAAATGAATTAGATAATATATTAAAAGAAGATTTTGCTGAAATAAGAAGTAGTATTTCAATTGAATTATCTAATAGTAATCATTGTAATAAATAGATATCTTATATTGAGTTCGTTATAAATGGCATATTTAAAATGAAGATATATGCCATTTTGGCATATTGATATTGACAGTATATGCCATTTTCAATTTATTAAGATATTTTTAAAGTGTCAAGAAAAAATACTTGACACTATATTTTTATATGATATAATACATAGCGTATATTAATAACTGGAAAAGGAGTGTATTAAATATGGTTAAAATTAGATTACAAAGAGTTGGTGCTCATAAAGCTCCAAAATATCGTATTGTTGCTGCAGATTCTAGATCTCCTAGAGATGGTAAATTCTTAGAAGTTTTAGGTACTTATGTTCCTACAACTGAACCTGCAACAGTTACATTAGATGCAGAAAAAATTCAAGCATGGCTTGCTAAAGGTGCACAACCTACTATTACTGTAAAGAATATTCTAATCGCAAACAAGATTATTACAAAGTAAGAGGTGTGCTACTATGATCAATTTTGAAGAGTTAATTAAAAGCTTAATTCTTCCTTTAGTGGCATATCCTAATGATGTAGAAATACAAAAATTAGGTGATAACGAAGATAATCTTGATTTCAAGGTTCTTGTTAATCCTGATGATTTAGGAAGAGTAATTGGTAAAGGTGGTTCAACAGCTAAGGCTATTAGAACTGTTCTTTATGCAGGAGCTTCTAAAGAAGGAAAAAGAATCCATTTGGATATTGAAGGCAAGTAGTACTGAGGATTATGACAAAATTGTCATAATCCTTTTATTTTTGCCTTTAAATATGATATAATTTTCATAAAGTATGGGGTGTTTTTTATGAAATATTTTAAATGTGGTAAAATTTTAAAAACACATGGAATTAAAGGTGATTTAAAGGTATCACCAATGACTGATTTTGATCGTTTTTATGATGGTAATAAATTATATGTATTACATAATAACGAATACATAGAAGTTATAATAAAGAACGTAAGAGAATTTGGTAATTGTTATTTATTACAATTTAAAGATATGGAAGATATTAATTTGGTAGAAAAATATCATAGTGATTATATTTGTGTTTCTGAAGAAGATAGAGAAGAATTACCAGAAGGTGAATATTATTTCAATGAGCTTATTGGTAAGGATGTATATAATGAAAAGAATGAATTAAAAGGTAAATGTATTGATATAGAGGAATTACCTAGTGCGAACTATTTGGTTGTTTTAACTGAAGACAACCAAAAGAAGCTTGTTCCATTTATTGTAAAAGAATTTATTAAAGAAGTATTAGATGATAGAATAATAATCAATGAAATAGAGGGATTATTTTGAAAATAAAGATTTTAACATTATTTCCAGATATGTTTAATGAATTTAAAAATGAATCCATTATTAAACGTGCTATAGATAAGGGAATATGTAGTGTAGAATGTATAGATATAAGAGAATATTCTTTAGATAAGCATCATCATGTTGATGATACACCATGTGGTGGTGGAGCTGGTATGGTAATGGCTGTCGATGTAGTAGCTAGATGTATTAGAGCGAATACTTCAGATAATTCACATATCATTATGATGACTCCACAAGGAGAAAGATATAGCCAAAAGAAGGCAGAAGAATTAAAAAAATATGATGAGCTAGTTATTCTTTGTGGTCATTATGAAGGCTTTGATGAAAGAATTAGAGATTTTGTAGATGAAGAAATTTCTATTGGTGATTTTGTTTTAACTGGTGGAGAAATACCAGCAATGGTTATTAGTGATTCTGTTATTAGATTATTAGATAATGCAATTAAAGAAGAATCACATGAAGATGATTCATTTTCTACAGGGTTATTAGAATATCCTCAATATACAAGACCTATTGATTTTGAAGGAAAATTAGTACCTGAGGTATTATTATCAGGTAATCATAAAAATATTCAAAGATTTAGAAAAAAAGAGGCTTTAAGAAGAACATATCTTAAAAGACCAGATTTATTAGAAAAATATAATTTTACAAAAGAAGAATTAGAATTATTAGAGGAAATAAAAAAGGAGGAGATTTAATGAAAGAATCAGGAATGTTATTACATATCTCAAGTCTTCCAGGTAAATATGGTTGTGGAACTATGGGAAAATGTGCATATGATTTCATTGATTTTTTAGCTAAATCAGGTGTGAAATTATGGCAAATCCTTCCAGTTGGTCCTACATCATATGGTGATTGTCCATATTCAGCATTAAGTGCTTTCGCATTTAATCCATATTTTATTGATCCTGATATTCTTCTAAGTGAAGGATTAATTGAAGAATCTGATTTACCTCCAGTTAGAAAAACTAACGAATGTGAATATGAGAATATATATAATTACATATATATAATGCTAAATAAAGCATATTTAAATAAAGATAAATTCAAAGAAGAATTAGATTTATTTATAAAAGAAGAAGACTATTGGTTAGATGATTATGCTATGTACATGGTATTGAAGGATGAACAAGAAGGTAAGCCTTGGTATGAATGGTATAATGATTTTAAATATCGTAATCAATCATCTTTAGAATGGCTAAAAAGAGAATATGAATATAAAATATTATTCTATAAATTTGTTCAATTTATCGCTTTTAAGCAATGGAAAAATGTCAAAGCTTATGCAAATAAGAAGCATATAAAAATAATTGGTGATATGCCAATTTATTGTGCTTATGATTCAGCTGATGTATGGGCATCACCTATCCAATTTCAGCTAAGCCCTAATTTAGCACCAGAGAATGTTGCAGGATGTCCACCAGATTATTTTAATGCCGATGGACAATTATGGGGTAATCCATTATATGACTGGAATTATATGAAGCGTGATAAGTATTCATGGTGGATAAAAAGAGTTAAACATTCTTTTAAATTATATGATGTATTAAGAATAGATCATTTTAGAGGCTTTGCAGGATATTATTCAATTCCTTTTGGCTCTCCTACTGCGAGAAATGGTGTTTGGGTAAAGGGGCCTGGTTATGCATTATTTAAAGCAATTAATAAAGAATGTAAGAACGCAGAAATAATTGCTGAAAATTTAGGATTCTTAACACCTGATGTATTTAAATTATTAAAGGATTGTGGATATCCTGGAATGAATATATTCCAATTTGAATTAGGAGATTTAAAGAAGGTTCCTTTAAAGAAAGGATATCCTGAAAATAATGTATTCTATACAGGAACACATGATAATCAAACTATTATGTCTTTTTATAATGAATTAAGTTATGATGCAAAGAAATTAGTAGATAAATTATGTGATATTAAATTTACTGATAAACCTAATTTAAAAATAATTGAATTTGCAATGAAGCAAAATTCTAAATATGTAATTGTACCATTACAAGATTATTTAGGATTAACTGATGAAAAGGGAAGAATGAATATTCCGTCTACTCCAACAGGAAATTGGAGATATATGGCAAAAAAAGATGATTTTAGTAAAGGATTATCTGATTTTATTAAATCAATTAAAAGGAGCTAGATTTATTAATGTATAATTATCTTATTTCCTCAGATGATATTGAGGCATTAAATAAAAAAATTGAAGAAATAAATAAAAGCTTTAATCTAGAATTTGATGTCATTAGATATGATCTAGAGGAAGATAGCTTATACAGTATTATTGATGAATTATCTACAATATCATTATTTGATAATCCTAAATTTGTTATTGTAAAAAACACAAATGGATTAATTAAAACATCAGAAAAAACAATGAATGAATTATTGATGGTAATGAATAATAAAGAATCAAATAATGTTATTGTTTTTACTGAATTAGATAAAATAGAATTCAAAGAAGAAAATCTAGCTAGATTAAGAAAATATTCAGTATATTTTGATATTAAAATAAAGAATATGCCATTAGATCAATATGCAAATGATTATTTATCTAAATATGGATATTCTATAGATAGTCAAGCTTTAACACAGCTAATTAAATATTCTGTTAATCTAGCTACATTAAGAAATAATTTAGATATTTTAATTTGTTATAAGGACGATATTAAAAAAATAGATGTAACAGATGTTAATAAAATGGTAAAACAACCACTTGAGGATAATATCTTTTCTTTAATTGATATGGTATTAAATAAAAATAAAAAAGCTATATTTAAAATGTATAATGATTTTAAAACAGAAAATATAGCTCCTTCATATATCGTTTCTATGCTTATTAATAAGTTTCAAGAAATGTATGATGTATATTATTTAGCACGTGGTGGTGCTGACCAACAATCTATCATGGATTTATTTAATGTAAGTAGTGGTAAGGCATATTATATGTTAAAGAATGCTAAGCAAGCATCTTTAGATGAAATAAGAAGTAATTTAAATGCTTTATCTGAATTAGAATATAATATTAGAACAGGTAAAGTAGATCAATATATTGGATTAGAATTATATTTATTAAGATAAAAACAAAAAAACACCTTTTTAGGTGCTTTTTGTTATAAAAATCTATAATTATTACTTTAATGTATTTACAGCATTAGCTAATTCAGCCTTATGTCTTGCAACATAATTCTTATGAACGATGTGCTTAGCTTCAGCTTTATCTAACTTCTTATAAGCTAAATTTAAAGCAGTAGTAGCCTTTTCTACGTCCTTAGCTTCAACAGCAGCATATACAGCCTTCATTGCAGACTTTAATGATGATTTAAATGATTGGTTAGCTAATCTAGCCTTTTCATTTGTACGGATACGCTTAATTTGTTGTTTAATATTTGCCATGATTTCACCTCCGCTATCGCATGCAACAACAATTATAACAAATAAAATATTCAAGTGCAAGTAAAAAATTCAAAAATTAATATATAAATATTAATAATAAAGGAGATTTAGTATGGAAATATATGTAGATAAATATATAAAGGATTACAATAACGCTACTAAAGGAATAAATGAAGCTATTAGATATTTATCTAATAATGGTGGTGGAAAATTAATTTTTTCTAAAAATAAAGAATATATAAGTGGAATGATTAATTTATTAAGCGATGTAGAATTATATTTTGAAAAGAATTCTATGCTTAAAGCATCTAATAATTTATCAGATTTTAATTATTTAGATAATTCTATTCCTAAAGAATTAGATATACCTACATATAAGGATTGTAGTTATAATGGTAAGCCTACAAAATTCTTTATTTATGCTTATAAAGTAAACAATATAAAGATATCTGGCGAAGGTATTATAGATGGTAATGAAGAAATATTTTATGGAAAACAAAATGATCATCATATAGATGGTAAATTTTATCCTCGTGTACCATTAGTATATTTTGAAGGCTGTACGAATTTTAGTTTAATCAATATTAATATAAGAAGAAGTGGATTTTGGACAATTCATTTAATTGGCTGTGATGGTGGAATGATTGATGGTATTAGTATCAGCAATAATAGAAAATTTGCATGTACTGATGGAATTGATCCTGATCATTCAAGAAATATAGTAATAAAAAACTGTTATATTGAATCAGCTGATGATTGTGTAGTATTCAAATCAACTGAGGATAATATGTTATATGGTGATACTAAAAATATAATAGTATCTGATTGTGTTTTTAAATCAACTAGTGCGGCTATTAAATTTGGTAGTGAAACCTGTGGTGATATCCATGATATAAGAATAAATAATATTAAGGTATTAGATACAAATAGAGGAATATCATTTCAGTTAAGAGATAAAGGAAATATTTATAATATAGATATATCTAATATTAATATGGAAACACATAGATTTCATCCACTTGAATGGTGGGGAAAGGGAGAACCAATATTTATTAGTGCTGTAAGAAGAAAGGAAAGCATTAATACAGGATATATTAAAAATGTTATTATAAAGGATATAAATATCATTAGTGAAAATGGAATATTTATATATGGAGAGAATAATATATCAAATATTAATTTAGAAAATATTAATATTGAATTAAAATCAATTACAGATTTTGAAAGAGGAAATCATGATTTAAGGCCTTATTATAAGGATGATTATTTAATAGAAAGAAAGACAGAAGCCCTATATTTAAATGGAGCAAATAACATTAGTCTTAAAAATTTAAATATTAAGATAAATGATAATTTTAAAGATTCAATTGGAGAATTATTTTATATGAATAACATTAGTAATTTATCAATTGAATAATAAATATTAATTATGATATAATTAATGTGTTAATTTAACGGAAAGAAAGTGAATTTTATGACATTACCTAATAAGCTTACAATGCTAAGAATAATATTAGTGCCTGTTATGGTAGTAATAGCATTTATACCATATTTAAATAGTCATTATATTTTTAATTCTTTAACTATTTCAAATTTTATTTGTTTGATTATATTTGCCATAGCTTCAATCACTGATTTTTTAGATGGTAAGATTGCAAGAAAATATAATTTAGTAACAACATTTGGTAAATTTGCAGATCCACTAGCAGATAAGATGCTTGTTACAAGTGCAATGGTTATTTTATGTTTACAAATGAATGGAACTAAGTATTGGTGGTTTTTACCAGCATGGGGCTTAATATTAATTTTATGTAGAGATTTAGTAGTAGACGGTGTTAGATTCATCGCAGCAGGTAAGGGCGTGACTATTGCGGCAGATATTTTTGGTAAAACAAAAACATTTGTTACAATGTTTGCGTTAGTATTCTTATTCTTGTGGCAAGTTAATTTTAACGATGTACCTGTATTCGGATATATAGGAATGGTATTAATGTATGTTGGAATATTATTTACTGTAATATCAGGTGTAAGATACATTTATAGTGCTAGAAAGATAATTTTTGAGTCAATTTAGTAAAAAATTTAAAAAAATTTAATTTTTACGAAAAATTTTAAAACTTTTTGCCTATTATTATAATGGAGGTAAATTTTTATATGGCTGAAATTGATAGAAAAGCTGCCCTTGAAGCAGCGATGAAACAAATCGAAAAGGAGTTTGGAAAAGGCTCAGTAATGAGACTTGGAGATAATATCGATCGCAAGGTTGAAGTTATTCCTACAGGCTCTATTGCCCTTGACAAGGCACTTGGTGTTGGTGGTTATCCAAAGGGAAGAATAATTGAAATCTATGGACCTGAATCTTCTGGTAAGACTACATTTGCTCTTCACGCAATTGCTAATGCCCAAAAAGATGGAGGATATGCCGCATTTATTGATGCAGAGCATGCCTTAGATCCTGTATATGCTAAGAATTTAGGAGTGGATACTGAAAATCTAATTTTATCTCAACCTGATTCTGGTGAACAAGCACTTGAGATTGCAGAAGCCCTAATTAAGTCAGGAAGCGTTGATATCATTGTTATCGACTCAGTTGCCGCATTAGTACCAGAAGCCGAATTAAATGGCGAAATGGGAGATAATCATGTAGGCTTACATGCAAGACTAATGAGTCAAGCTATGAGAAAAATGTCTGGTTTAATTTCTAAGACTAATTGTGTTGCAATATTCATTAACCAAATAAGAGAAAAGGTTGGTGTAATGTTTGGTAATCCAGAAACTACAACAGGTGGTAGAGCATTAAAATTCTTCGCATCAGTTAGAATGGAAATTAGAAAAGGTGAAGCTATAAAAGACGGCTCAGCTGTATTAGGTAATATAACTAATATTAAAGTCGTAAAGAACAAGGTAGCTCCACCATTTAAGACTGCTTCAGTAGAAATCATCTATGGTAAGGGTATTTCTAAGGAAGGAGAAATTGTAGATTTAGCTTCTGAATTAGATATTATCCATAAGAGTGGTGCATGGTTTAGTTACAATGGTATAAAGATTGGCCAGGGTAGAGAAAACACAAAGCAATATCTATTAGATAATCCTGAAATTGAAAAGGAAATTGAAGAAAAGTTAATGGCAATTTAGTCAAGAATAAGCACAGTATAAAAGCTGTGCTTATTACTTTAATTAATGCTTTTTTTCGTTGACATTAAACCTTTATTACGCTATAATGAAATAGCGTACTTGGTATGGAGTAATACTCAAGAGGCTCAAGAGGCTTCCCTGCTAAGGAAGTAGACCGGGTAACTGGTGCGAGGGTTCGAATCCCTCTTGCTCCGCCATTATAAATTCGAAATCGAAGGCCATAAGTTCTATTATTCTAATGGAAGCGTAGTAATGGTTATCGATTTATAGCATATTGAAGTCGTCTTAAAACAATTAAGACGATTTTTCTTTTTCATACTAATGATTAAAGAATAAAACTATGATAAAATAGAGGTAACTATAGGTGGTGTTAATTTGAAAAATAATGATTTAATAGAAAATACAAATGATATTGTTTTTTCACAAATTGAAGACATAAAAAAAGACATTATTAGTACAAGAAATAAAATTTTGACTGATGCTAATAAAGAATTAATAAACATGTATTTTAGGATTGGAAAAATAATTAGTGAAAATCAAAAATATGGATCTAATTTTATAAATTCTTTATCTACATCTTTAAAAATAGAATTTCCAGATACTACTGGTTTTTCACCTAGAAATCTAGCAAGAATGAGAAAATTTTATGAAACATATAAGGACTTATCAAATTTGCCAACGGCATTGGCAAAATTGCCATGGAGCTTTAATAATCTATTGATTGATAGAATTGATGATGTAAATAAAAGAATATGGTATGCTGAAAAATGTATAGAAAATTCGTGGAGTTATGTAGTCTTAGACCATCAAATAGATTTAGATTTATATGATAGACAAGCTGATAAAACAAGAAAATTAACAAATTATAGTAATCACTTACCAGAAATCCAAGGAGAACTTGCTATTGATGTTATAAAGGATCCTTATATATTTGAGCTTGCTGGTATAACCGAAAAATCTAAAGAATTAGATATTGAAAAAGCAATGATTGAAAGAATTAAAAGTGTTTTATTGGAATTAGGTAAAGGATTCTCCTTTGTTGGAAATCAATATAGAATAAGTACTGAGAATAAAGATTATTATATTGACTTATTGTTCTATCATTTAAAACTAAGGTGTTATGTTGTGGTTGAACTAAAAAATGTTGATTTTGATCCATCATTTATAGGCCAATTACAATTTTATATAACTGCAGTTGATGAAACGCTAAAATCAAAAGAAGATAATCAAACAATTGGTTTATTACTATGTAGGAATAAAGATAAAAACTCAGTTGAATGGTCATTAAAATCATCATTTGCCCCTATAGGTGTAGCGTCTTATGAAATTAAAGAATACTTACCAACAGAAGAGGAATTAAATAAGTATTTAAAATAAATATTTGATTTTGAATCGGACAACGTCCCCCTTGCTCCGCCATTATAAATTCGAAATCGAAGGTCATGAATTCTATTATTCTAATGGAAGTTTGGTAATGGTTATCGATTTATAGCATATTAAAAGTCGTCTTCATAAAGAAGGCGAATTTTTTTGTTTATAATTGTTATTGACGAAAAATTCAAGAACTAGCAAAAAAGTCAACATACAAGTATTAATAAAACAATCATTTGAAAACTTAATTTTATAAAAATGTAGAATTCTACAAAAAAATCGTTACAACTCCTTAATATAAAAACACATATAATCGTTAATTGTTGCAAAGTAAATGAAACGATTGGCCAATCGTTGCAAAACGAATGAAACGATAGTATAATATAGTCAAAGGAGAATTATAAAATATGGAAAAAGAAAATAAGTTTTTAGAATATAAAGAGCAAATTACAAAAACATATTTGAAGACAGTTAGTGCCTTTGCCAATTATAATGATGGTGAAATAATATTTGGTGTTAGTGATGATTATAAAGTGGTAGGAATAAAGAATCCAGAAGAAGCTTGTTTAAATATCGAAAATCAGATAAATGATACAATTAAACCTTTGCCTAATTATACGCTTAGAATTAACAAAGATAATACAATAAGCTTATTCGTGAAGAAAGGATCTAATACTCCATATAAATACAATGGGAAAAGTTATATTAGAAATGATTCCTCAACGATTGAAGTTGATGAATTATCAGAAAAGAGATTGATCCTTGAGGGAATGAATCTTAATTATGAAGATTTGCCTTGTAAAAAAACTAGTTTATCTTTCAATATATTATCAAAAAGTTTAGTTGAAGCATTGAATCTATCAGGATTTAATATAGATATATTAAAGAGCTTAAATTTATATAATGATACTAATGGATATAATAATGCTGCATATCTTTTATCTGATGATAATGATTATTTTGGGTTAGATATTGTTGTTTTTGGAAATAACATCAATGAATTTAGAAGAAGATATACATTTAATAATGTTTCAATACTTAAACAATATTATGATGCAATAGATATCTATAAGAATGAATATATTATAGAAAAAATTGATGGGGAATTTAGAAAAAAATATGAACTAATTCCTTTTGAAGCATTTAGAGAAGCAATAGCAAATTCTTTGGTTCATAGAGCTTGGGATGTTAAAGCTAATATTAAAGTTGAAATGTACCAAGATAAAGTAAGAATATCTTCTCCAGGTGGATTAATGGCAGGCATGTCAAATGAAGATTATATAAATGGCAATTATTCTTATTTAAGAAATCCAATTGTTGCAGAAGTATTTCATAGATTGAATATAATTGAGAAATTTGCAACAGGCATAAAAAGAATTAATAATGCCTATAAAAATGAAATGGAAAAGCCTATTTTTGAAATAACAAGTGGTGCAATTGCAATTACTTTACCAGTAATTAATTCAACAGAATTATCAGCGAATGAAAGAAAAATATATGAATTAATGAAAGGTAATTATTCTTATCAACGAGAAGAAATTGAAAATATATCTGGAATAGAAAAAAGTACTTTAATTAGGGTGCTAAACTCATTGATTAATAAAGGATATATAATAAAAGAAGGCGCTGCGAAAGCAACAAAATATAAGAAAAACAAATAATTAATATTAATATGTAATCGGACAACGTACCTCTTGCTCCGCCATAAGGTGAATGTAGTCGGAACATTTAAATTCATTTATAGAAATTGTTGTTTAGTATTGTTAGTCGACTTCTAGCATAACAAAAATCGCTTAATCAAGCGATTTTTTATTTTGTACGGCTTGTTATAATTGACGAGAGTCAGAATCTCGCCTGGTGGATTTATAAAAGCACATTTTATTTATAACAAAATATAACAAAATAATTTAATTATAAATAAATGGTTCGAATACCATTAACTAATAAAATGTTGATTTACCACAAAAAATATTATATAATAAGATTATCGGTGGTGAATTGACAATGGTATATAATATAGAAGCATTAAGAAATATATATAAAGATTATTCTAACATTAATCAAAAAGTAAGTCTTGAAACAAAAAAAGGAAATCTGATTAGAATAAAAAAAGGTCTATATTCTAATAATATTAGAATTGATTCACCAATAATTGCTAATATATGTTATTCTCCATCATATATTTCATTTGAATATGCGTTAAGCTATTATGGATTAATACCAGAATATGTAACGTTATATACATCTGCAGTATATAATAAGAAAAATAACAAAATATATAGATTAAAAGATGTATCATTTGAATATAGAAGTATTCCTAATGATGTATTTCATGAAGGCATTACTTTTTTAAAGAATGAAGAAGATATTAGATATAAAATTGCAACAAAAGAAAAAGCATTATGCGATACATTATATTCAAAATATCCTGTTAGATCTATAATTGATTTAAAAGTATTATTATTTGATGATTTAAGAATTGATGAAGAATTATTTTTAAAATTAGACTTTAATTTAATTATAAAAATAGCACCATTATATCATTCAAATACATTATTAACATTAGTTAAATATATAAAGGAGTTACAAAATGTCAACTATTGAAGAAATAATAAAATCATATAATCCAAAAACGATAAATGATAATAAAGCTATATTACGCGAAATAGTTCAATCAATTGTATTAGTTGGTTTGAGTAGAACAGATTTTTTCAAGAAAGCCTCTTTTTATGGTGGGACTGCATTAAGAATTTTTTATGATTTAAATAGATATAGTGAAGATTTGGATTTTACATTAAATAATGTTGACAAAAATTTCTCAATCGCCCCCTTTATTGAATCAATAAAGAATGTTGCTTTATCATATGGGTTAGAACTTGAAATTAGTATTAAGCAAAAACAAATTAGTACTCCAGTTGAAAGCGCCTTTGCAAAGATAAACACATACCAAACATTTATCAATTTAAAAATGAATTCTGAATTAACAAAATTATTACATAAAGATGAAGTTATAAAAGTAAAATTTGAGATTGATTGTGAACCGGCTTTAGGGTTTACTACAGAAAACAAATGGATTGATATGCCTGAATTTGCACCAGTAATTGTATTAGATGAGGCCAGTTTGTTTGCAGGTAAACTACATGCAATATTGTGTAGAAATTATAAAAATACAGTAAAAGGAAGAGATTATTATGATTTCTTGTTTTATGTAAGAAGAGGAATTAGTCCTAATTTAAATTATCTAAGAAATAAATTAATTAATACTGGTAAAATAAACGAAAAAGATACATTTAATATAGAAGTATTAAAAGAAATGTTAATCAAAAGATTTGAACAAGTTGATTTTGAACAAGTGAAAAATGATACAGAACGTTTTATAATTAATAATGAGGATTTATCAATTTATTCGAAGGATTTATTCGTTCAAATGGCTAAAAAGATAAAATAGTTGTTCGAATACGTATATTGATTGGTCCGCCATTAGTAAATGATATGACATCTTCGGATGTCTTTTGTTTTTGAATAAAATCACAAAAATTGTCAATTTGCAAAAAAATAATCGAAATAGTAGGAAAACATGCTAAAATTGATTGAAGGTAAACTTCATTTGGGCTGGCAAAAGTCTTGGTCCACCAACGGCGAGAGATAGTCTCGCCATTTATTATATTTTTTTTATTTGTGCTTGTCGAAAGACCATGGTCCACCGAGTGCAAGAACAAATCCAGCTTTTTTTCTGTAAAAAATTAGAAGCCGAAATTATAATCGGCTTCAATTTATGTTGTGAATATAAAAATGATATTAATTATTTAATTATTTCTTTGACTTTATCTAATAATTCTTTATTCATTATTACATCTTGATTGATGATATTAAATTTATCAACTGAATGTGATTTGTTATCGAAAA
>JAFSWG010000067.1 GCA_017444645.1 Acholeplasmatales bacterium
ATGGTATCATTCACTTGATATCATCTCCTTGTATAATTATCGTGCAGTTGGCGGACTACACAATAATTATACAAGTTTTTTTATGGGCAAATCTATAAGTTATTTGAACTCCCCAGCCTAGCTGGGGGTTTTCTAAAACAATAAAAAAGACCCATAAGGGTCTTGAAATATTATTGGAACATACCAACGAAATTTCTAATCATATCAATACTCCAAATTAGTGCACATAAAACTGAAACACCAAATGCAGCTAAGCTTACTGCAAAGCTTGGAATATCATTTTTCAAATTATCTTTTGTTACCTTAAAGAAGAATAATCCAGCTAATAATGCTACTACTACTGCGCATACAGTAAATATTAGATTAAGAATAAACCAAGGAACATTACCAGATACAAAAGTACCTAAAATTGAATGAGTTGTATATAATGCTGTAATAATTGCAGCATATATAATTGATCTCGTTAAATTTGCTTGGTCAAATGCTCTTTTTTCTTCTTTCTTTGCTGGAGCTGATTCAGTTTTTACTTCTTTAACTTCGTTAACTTCAGCATCAATAGAATCTTTTTTCTTATCTTCCATTTTTAATATCTCCCTATTTTTTCATTTGCTTAAATAAGCATACATAATTATAACATAATTATTTATAATTGCACGATTTTTTTAAAACCAAATACCAGTAATAAATATTTCAATACCAATAGCTATTAAAATAATACCACCCAATATAACAGCCCAAGGTCCAAGCTTATCTCCAAACTTCTTTCCAATAAATAATGCAATCATACATACAACAAATGTAACTAAAGCAATTAATCCTACTACTAATAAGGCTTCTAATACGCCATAATCTGCAAATGTTAATCCTGTAGATAAGGCATCAATTGATGTTGCTATTGCTTGGATAAAGATTAGCTTAAATGTTAGTCTTTTAGGTTCATGCTCTTCTTCACTTTTTACATCCTTAATTCCTTCTATTAGCATATGTCCACCAATAATTAATAATAAGACTAACGCAACAATTGGAATTATATGATATTTTTGTATGAATGGTAAATTCTCAAATAATAGATGTCCAAAGAAATATCCAATTAATGGCATACCTGCTTGGAAAAATGCATACATAAACGCAATAAATACCATTTTAGGTAATTTCATCTTTGATTCTTCTAGTCCATTTGCCATAGATACTGCACAAGCATCCATAGTAAGACCTAAGCCAAGTAATAAACCACTCACAAATAACTGACTAATCGCTACTAAAATCATTTTCTTTTCCCCTTAAAAATAATAAAGAGACCTATGCCTAAAAAGGCATAAGTCTCGTTCTTTAATACTGAGCCTGGATTAACCATTATGTAGGCCAGTAACTATATTTAGCGAACTACTCCCTTATGAGTACTTCTAGATTATATACTTAATGCTTATCTTTTGCAAGAAATAATAGTAAAATATGATAAAATATATTTGGTGGTAAAATGAAAGCTCTATTAATTGGAATAAATGCTAAATATATTCATCCTAATTTAGCAATTAGATTATTAAAGAAAAATACTACATATGAAACAGATATTAAAGAATTTACTATTAAAGATGATATTAATCATATTATTTCTTTTATTGATAATAGTGATTATGATTTAATAGGTTTTTCATGCTATATTTGGAATATATTAATAATTAAAGAAATATTAAGTAAAATTAAACATAATAAAAAGATTATTTTAGGTGGTCCTGAGGTATCATATAATCCTTTTGATTATATAGATAATGATTTATGTGATTATGTTATTAAAAATGAAGGTGAAGAGGCTTTTCATTTACTTCTTTCTTATTTAGATAATAAATGTAAATTAGAAGATATACCTAATTTATACTATAAGCATGGATTTACATATGATAAATTAGTTGATTTATCTAAATCAAAAATGGCTTATGATCTATTAGATGATATTTCTAATAAAATTGTATATATTGAAACATCTAGAGGCTGTCCTTATAGATGTGGATACTGTATGGCTTCTTTAGATAACAAGGTTAGATTTTTTGATATAGAAGAAATCAAAAAACAATTAATATATTTACAAAATAAAGGTGCTAGAGTTTATAAATTCTTAGATAGAACATTTAATGCTAATAAAAAATTTATAGATTTAATAGATTTCATTATTGAAAATCATAAGGATGGTGAATCATATCAATTTGAAATAACAGGTGATTTATTAAAGCCTGAATATATTGATTATATTAATGAACACGCTCCTAAGAATTTAATTAGATTTGAAATAGGAATTCAATCTACTAATATAGAAGCTAATTTAGCTGTAGGTAGAATTCAAAATAATGAATTATTATTTTCAAATATTAGAAAAATACAGGATGCAGATATTATAGATTTACATCTAGATTTAATTGCAGGGCTTCCAAAGGAGGATTATTCTTCTTTTATTAAAACATTTAATGATTGTGTATCATTAAGACCAAAAGAGCTTCAATTAGGCTTTTTAAAACTATTACATGGTACTAGATTATATAATGAAGCTGAGCTATATGGATATATATGGGATAAGGATGCACCATACGAAATAATATCTAATAATTATTTAAGTGAAAATGATATTAAAGAAATACATTATACTGAGGATTCTTTTGAAAGTTATTATAATAGCTTTTTAATGAGAAATACAATGATGATTGTGTTAAATAATGAAGCAAATCCTTTTATGTTTTTTAATGGACTTGGTAAATTAGATTTTAAGCATAAAACATTAGAACATCTATTTAAAACAATAGATGATTATGTAAAGGATAAATCCTATTATAATGAATTTCATAAATCTATTATTATAGATTATTTAAATCATTATAAATTAAAGCCAAAGGCTTGGTGGAATGAAGCATTAGATTCTAAATCAAAAAATCAGGTGTTAAGAGAATTATATGAAAATAAATGTTTTAATGATTTAAAAATAGATGATTTATATAAATATTCAATGGTTATTCCACTAAATGATTCATATATTATAGCAATATATAAATCCAATTATAAATTAATAAATGAAATCAAAAAATAGAACCACGAAGGTTCTATTTTTATTATTCTCTTCCATCCCAGCAATATGTACAAAGCTTATCTTCGTCAATTTCGCAAGCTTTCTTTAAATCATCTAAACGATTGAATTGAAGTGATGTGAAATTTAATTCTTTTCTTATTTCTTCAACCATTCTCTTATATTTATCTCCATCCGGATCAATATAAGATTTAATAGTTTCAGGATCTTGATTACCTTCTAATTTTAAAATAGTCTTTCTAGTAATAAGTTCCATTTCTGAATTAGAACGGCTGAAATTTAAATATTTACATCCATATAATAGTGGTGGGCAAGCAGATCTAATATGCACTTCTTTTGCTCCACTTTGATACAAGAATTCTGTTGTTTCTCTCATTTGAGTTCCACGAACAATTGAATCATCTATTAATAATAATTTCTTACCTTGAATTAAATCATGAACAGGAATAAGCTTCATTTTAGCAATTAGATTTCTCTTTGCTTGAATTGTTGGCATAAAGCTTCTTGGCCATGTTGGTGTATATTTGATAAATGGACGAGAGAATGGAATACCACTTTGATTAGAATAACCGATTGCGTGAGCGATACCTGAGTCAGGTACACCAGCTACTGTATCAGGTGTTTCTTTATCACGTGATGCGATATATTTACCACAGTTATATCTCATTTTCTCAACTGATAATCCTTCGTATGAAGATGAAGGATAACCATAATATACCCATAAGAATGTACAAATTCTCATTTTTAGTCCTGGGGCAACTAGCATTTTAACGCCTTCTGCAGCTGAAATAAAATCTATTTCACCAGGTCCTAGTTCTCTAAAATCTTTATAACCAAGATTTAAATATGCGAATGCTTCAAATGAAGCACAATAGCTTCCATCGCTCTTCTTTCCAATAACAGCTGGAGTTCTACCATATTTATCTCTTGATAGATATAATCCTTTTTCATTCATTAATAAAATAGTTAATGAACCATCTACTATTTCTTGAACATATTTTAAACCATCAATTAGGTTTTCTTTTTGATTAATAATAGAGGCAGCAAGCTCTGTTGGATTAATATCTCCACCACTCATTTCTAAGAAATGTGAAGTACCATTTTCAACAAGCATTTGTTCTAGTTCATTTATGTTGTTTATTTTACCAACAGTAACAATAGCGTATGTACCATGATGTGATTTAACAATTAAAGGTTGTGGTTCATAATCAGAAATACATCCGATTCCCATGTTACCTTTCATTTCTAAAACATCACGTTCAAACTTTGTTCTAAATGGTGAGTTTTCAATATTATGAATAGCTCTATTAAAGCCATTTTCACCTAGTACTGCCATACCACCACGTCTAGTACCTAAGTGTGAATGATAATCTACTCCGAAGAATAAATCGAATACGCAATCCTTTTTAGATGTTACTCCGAAAAATCCGCCCATAAATAGTTCCTCCAAAAAAATACAAGATAATTATACTATATTATTATATTGTTGAAAAGCAAAATTTTTATATGAAATATCATATAAATATGACCATTTCCCGAACAAAATACAAGAAAAAAACCAGAGTTTTAAACTCTGGTTTAAAATTATCGACGTTCCTTAATACGTGCAGCCTTAGCTGATAATGTACGAATGTAATGAAGCTTAGCTCTACGTACTTTACCTTTTCTAACTACATCTATATGGTCGATTGATGGTGTATGAACAGGGAATGTACGTTCAACACCGATACCGTAAGAGATCTTTCTAACAGTGAATGTTTCAGAAATACCAGCACCTTGACGCTTAATTACTAAGCCTTCAAATACTTGGATTCTATGAGTATCACCTTCAACGATCTTTACATATACTTTTACAGAATCTCCTGGACGGAAGCTAGGACGATCTTGTAAGTATTCAGCAGTAATTTCATTAATTAATGCTTGACCCTTTGCGTTTGCCATAGTATCTATTCTCCTTCTAACAAAACTCATAGCCAAAATCCCAATTGCCAGCGGAGTAATGTGCCTTACTGTAATTTACAGCCCTTAAATAATAACACATCTGTTTTACAATTTCAACTATTTTTTGTAAAAAATAAAACTACCCGAAGGTAGTTAATTTTAACTTGCGAATAACATATGATGGAATACTAAACACCAAATTGCATCTAACCAACCAATAAAGAATCCACCAATTGTTACAACTAATGCAATTATTAATCTAATTAGACCTGGCTTATGACCAAATGCACTCCATCTAACGATTAATTCAGTAACCCAGTTAACACCAGGAATTAATAATAAAATAATTTGAACTAATCTAGGTAAGCTATTAAATGTATCCATTTTTATCTCCTTTCCAAAATTAAAATCCACATAGGTGGACTCTAATTATTCGTATAAAACTGTAATTTTATCAGCAGTAATTGTAGTTACTAAATCAATAATTGACATAACAAAACCAATTATTGGTATTACGCAAATAATACCTACTACTAATGTAACTGTATTTTTCTTATTCACATATTTGAAGATTCTATTTAGTGCACTAAATACCCATCCCCAAAATGGAATAAATAAAATAATTCTTACAATTTTTGGTAAACTTTCAAACCATGACATATAACTATACCTCCAATTAAAATAATACACCTATAATATATTTTTTTCAATGCAAAATAAAGCAAAAATGGAGTATTAATACTCCATTATCGCCTAATTATTCAGATTTTTCTTCTTTGTCGTCTTTAGAATCATCCTTTGTTTCTTCATCACTAGAAACAGTTCCGTTGATACCGAAGTTTTCACCACCTGGGACAAATAACTTAATCTTGTCTTCAGTAATAATGAATACTAAATCAACAATTGAAAGAATGAAACCTGTAAATGGAATAACGAATAAAATCATTCCAATTAATGTTGCAGTTTCTTTTGTTTCAATGAACTTAAATAAACGATATAAGAATCCAATAACCCATCCCCAAATAGGAATGAATAATAAGATCTTAATACCCTTAGATTGTTCATCTACCCATTTTGGAAATCCCATAAGTACGCCTCCCTCTTATGCATAAATTATACTACTATTATTTATACTATTCAACACTTAAGCATTCATTACTTAAACGTTTAACCTCATCTGTGGTAATAATGGTAGTATTTGTGAATTTTATGTCTTTACATAAGGATAAATTAAGAGCGTTATCTGCATGTACAGTTACATTAGTAAAATCAATATCATGGATTGGTAATTCTTTTAATCCATTAATTTTAATAGCTGTTTTAGCATGATCACAAATAATATTTTCTAAATGAATATTTTTAAATTCAGGTACATCATCAGCCATTACTGTTACCTTACCTTCATTTTCATCTTCGATATTTACAAGTACATATCCCATTGTAAATATAAATGCTTCTTCAATAATATCAGTCATTGTAATATTTCTAATAGTGATATCTTCTACTACTCCACCTCTACCGATTGCTGATTTAAATCTAACACCGATATCAGTTCCAGCAAAAATACAATTTTCGACTAAAATATTAGATACACCTCTAGACATTTCAGATCCTACAACAAATCCACCATGAGCGTTATATACTTTACAATCATGAATCCAAACATTCTTTGTAGGTATTTTAGTTTCTCTTGCTTTTCTATTTTTACCTGATTTAATACAAATACCATCATCTCCTACTGCAAATACAGTATTTGTTATTTCACAATTTTGGCATGATTCTAAATCAATACCATCACCATTTTGAGCGTATGCTGGATTTTTAATTGTAGCACCATCCATTGTGAAATTTGTACAATAAAGTGGATGTACATTCCAGGCTGGAGAATTACATAAAGTAACATCTTGAATTAATACTTTATTACATTTAATTAAAGATAAGAATACTGGTCTATATACATCATAGTTTTCAGCAGCTATTTCTAATACCTTAGGATCATTATAATCTGGTTCACCCTTTAAAACACCTTCATAATATGTTTTGGTAGGGCACCAAATTCCTCCTTCTTTTCCTTCAATTACATATGGAGATTTTTTTAATCTTCTATCCCATTGTTTTGAAGTAAGCTTAAATTGCTTAACACCTCTCCATAAATCACCAGAGCCATCCATAATACCTTTACCTGTAATAGCGATATTATTCTTGCCTTCAGCTGATATAGGAGATTTAGCTCTAATTCTTACTATCCCTTCATATTCAGTAAACTTTAAAGGATATTCTTCTTTTGATTTAGTAAATTTAACATAAGCATTATTTGCTAAATTTAAATTAACATTATCCTTTAATTCAATTGGTCCTGTCAAATAAAAACCATTAGGAATAAATACTATTCCTCCACCATTTTCACTACAAGTATCAATAGCCTTTTGGATAGCTTCTCTGTTATTAAATTCAGCTTCACTTTTAGCTCCAAAATCTAATATATTATAAATATCAGATTTAAATTCAGGTCTTTTAACTTCAAAATTCATTTTTACACCTCTAATCTATATTTTTTATTACTTTACATGGATTACCATAAGCAACTACACCATCTGGTATATCCCTTGTTACAACACTTCCAGCTCCTATAACTACATTAGAGCCTATTTTAACATTGGGCATTACTACTACATTTCCACCAAACCATACGTTATCTCCTACAGTGATTGGTTTTCCGTATTCTAGGCCACTATTTCTAGTTTCGTAATCAATTGGATGTCCTGCCGTATAAAAGCCACAATTTGGTCCAATAAATACATTATCTCCAAATGTAACCTTATTAACATCTAGAATAACTAGATTATGATTTGAATAGAAATTCTTACCAACAGTAATATTAAATCCATAATCACAATAAAATGATGGTTCAATACAGATATTATCTATTTTTTGATTAAATAATTTTTCTAATATTTCTATTCTTTTATTATCTTCACTTGGAACTAATATATTATAATCATAACATAATTTTTTAGCATTTTTTCTAAAATTTACTAATTCTTTATCATTTGAATAATATAATTCGCCATTTATCATCTTTTCAAATTCAGTCATAAAATCACCATTTATTAATAAAGCCTTAGAGATTAATCTAAGGCAATATTATTATTTTTTAGTTGTAGAGCCAAATCCACCATTTCTAGTTTCAGTAGCGTCATCATCAATTGTAATCCCATATTCAACAAAAATACCTTGCATAAAGCCAGTACCTTGTTTAATTTCTAATGTCTTATTTTCATTTGAATCATTAGTTATTTTAGCAAAGATATGTCCTTCATTATCTGAATAATAATAATCAGAATCAATAATACCAACTGTATTATTTAATTGAAGGCGATATTTAAATCCTAATCCACTTCTTGGATATAATTTTAATACGTAATTATCTTCCATTTTAGCTCTAATACCTGTAGGTACTTTGATAGTTTTACCAGGAGCTAATGTAATATCAAATGGTGCAAAGAAATCATATCCTGCAGAACCTTTAGTAGCTCTTTTAGGAAGCTTTAATGCATCATATAATGATTTAATTACTTCTTCTGATTCATTATCAAATCCTGTTTTAAATTGTTCAAATGAAACAATTTCAAATTTTGCTATTCTTTTAAATTCACTCATAAATTAACCTCTTCTTTTTTTTGCCATTAAAATCCCAAATACTATTGTCATAGCCACTAAACAAAATATCATGTAAACAAGAATTAAGCCTATGAAAGCGGCCTCATTGTTAAATGGTCTCCATTTTACAGCATTACAATATCCTAAAAATATTAAACTCCATATTATTAATTGAGTTAAAACAAGAATAAATAATATTTTGAATACTACATAAGCTTTACTTCTTCTTTTTGGTTCTTGTGTTTCGTATTCACTCATTTTTATACTCCCTCTTATTTTCTTTTAAAACACGCTTTTAAAATGCCACATACAGAAATATCAATTGTAAGTATAATTATTGCCATTATAACGAAACAATTAATTATACCATATCCATCTCTAAATGGATTACCATTAGTAGTATAACATGTTCCAGCAAAAAACAAAACAAATATAATTAAGATGAAAGATAAGACCATTTGTATTATATTAAATACTTTATATGCTTTAGGCTGTTCTATTTTAATTTGTTCAGACTTATTTTTCTCTTGCCATGCTATAAAACCCGCAATTAAAAATCCACAATGAGGGCATTTTGTTAAATTATAATCAACTTCTTTACGACAATCCGGGCAATTAAATAAGCATAAATCTATCTCCCTTATTTTCTTCTAAAACATGCTTTCAATATGCCACATACTATTATATCTATAGCAATTCCAACTATCTCACTTATAATAAAAACAGTAAGTGGAAGTATATCATCTTTAAATGGATTACCTGATGTAAAAGCATAAACAACAATAAATGCCAATATAAACAACAATAATATTATACACGAAACAAATTGTATTATATTAAATACTTTATAAGCTTTAGGCTGTTCATTTGGATTTTGTTCAATATATTCTTTTTCTCTTTGTTGATTTAAATATCTAGCAATTGGAAAGCCACAATGAACGCATTGCTTTGACTCATCACTAATTTCTTTTCCACATTCAGGGCAATTAATAAGCATAAATATAACTCCTTATTACAACAAAAGTATGAAGGGTCACTTCATACTTTTACTTTTTATTAACAAGAACCATCATCGTATAGTACGATTCTACCTTCTCTTTTTGTTGCTTTAACATCGATAACTCTTTGATTAGAACTTCCTACCCAGTGAAGCTTAGGATCAAATTTATCCATTTCAAATCTACCATCACATACAACATCTAGCATTGAAATAAATGGTAAGCCTGAGATTTGTTCCCAAGTATATCCTGTATAAAGCCATTTTGTTTTATTAGGGAATTTAGCATTAATTTCAGCTACTAATTCTCCTATTTCATTAACATTAACTGGATGAAGTGGATCTCCACCAGAGAATGTGATTCCTGATATATAATCTTTTCTTAATTCCGCAAAGATTTCTTCTCTTGCAGCATCATCAAATGGTATTCCGCCATTTGGATCATGAGTAATAGGGTTATGACAGCCAGGACAATGATGTCCACAGCCTGCAACCCAAAGAACAACACGTAAACCACTACCGTTTAGCATGTCATCTTTTGTAATATTATGATAACGCATTTTTACATACTCTTCCTTTCGGCAATTTCAGCCATCTTGGCCTCATTTAAACGAGTATCTCCGTTTACTCTAGAGTATGATAAATATCCGTTCATTCTTTCAATCTTAGTTAAATTACGGCTTCCACACTTAGGGCATACATCCATAGATAATTCTTGATGTCCACAGTCCTCGCAATATGCTAAAGACATATTAACACCTTCATATAATCCCATATCCATAGCTCTTCTAATTAATACCTTTATTGCGTCAATATTATAATCGATTGGATATTTTACATATTGAATTTTACCACCATTAGATAATTCCCAGAATCTCTTTTCCTTATCTTGCTTTTCAATTGGCGTAATATTTTCAGTTACATGACAATGGAATGAATTAGATACATATGGTCTATCAGATACATTTTCTACGATACCATAAATCTTTCTAAATTGAGTGATTTGTGTACCACATAATGACTCTGCAGGTGTACCATAAATTGCATAAAGATTTCCATCAGCCTTTTTGAATTCTTTAATCTTTTCATTAATATGCTTTAATACTTCAAATGCGAATTCGCCATCTTCTGCAATACTCTTACCATTGTATAATTCTTGTAATTCATTTAATGCTGTATATCCAAATGATGCAGTGGCAGACTTTAATAAAGGCTTAATCTTATCATGTGGATTTAAATGTCCACCATAGAATCCACCTTGACAATATGCAAGTGGGTTAGTAGATGCACGCATTTCTCCTAAATATTCATATGTTCTAATATGAATACGTCTAATCATTTCTAGATAATAATCTAACACTTCGTAGAAGTCCTTAGATTCTTTTCTTGATTTAGCTAAAATCATAGGTAGGTGTAAAGAAATAGCACCAATATTAAATCTACCTACAAATACTGGCTTATCATCTTCATCAGCTGGTTCCATACCACCACGCTCATACCAAGGTGATAAGAATGCACGACAGCCCATTGGAGATATAATTCTACCATATTTCTTATACATTTCAGAAATATATCCTTCACCAGTTAAGCTTAACCAATCTGGATACATTGTCTTTGAAGAGCATAATACTCCCTCTTCAAATAAATCCTCGTTGATACATCCAGGTCCATGTAAATCTTTATCATATAAGAATACAATTTTAGGGAATAGAACTGGTCTCTTTCTACCTGGCTTACCTTGTCCACCACGTCTAACCTTTAAACACTCGATAGTACACATCTTAGCAAATCTAGATGTACCTGTACCTAAAGTTACAGTGATAAATGGATAATCTCCACGGCTTGATCCTACTGTATTAAATTTATATTCAAGACCTTGCCAACCTTGTTTGAATTCGTTTCTAACATCCTCTATAGCTTGTTCATTAGCTTTAACTCTAGTTAAACCTAATCCAACATATTTATGATAATATTTTTGATAAGACTTTTCTGCATATTCGTCTAAGATTAAATCAATTGAAGGAACTGTAAAGCCACCATATTGTTGTGCGGCTGTTGATAATACGATATCGCCGATAACATCAAATGCGACATCAAGAGATTTTGGTTCGTTATACCAAATATTACCCATCTCGAAGCCACCCTTTAAAACTGTTGCCACGTCAAAAAGACAGCAGTTCATTGTATCACGACGAGCATTCATATCATGGATATAAAAATATCCATCATTGATAGCTTGTAGTTCTTCAACGTTTAAGAAGAACTTTTTATATAATTCTCTATTTAATTGATTATAGATTAAGCTTCTCTTAGTAGATACTAAAGCACTATCTGTATTAGAGTTTTCTTTATCTCCTATATACATAATAGATTGGCTCTTTGTATATACTTCATCTAGCATATGAACAAAGTCTTGCTTATAATTTCTATAATCACGGTAGCTCTTAGCTACAGTTGGGAAATGAATCTCTAGAGAGCCCTCAACAAAATTATGCATTTGAGGGATAGATACCTTCTCTAGCTTCTTTTCCTGAATTCCTTTAATAACAGTTCCAACGATATTATTAAGATCGTCTTCAGTGAAATTAATCATTACACGGGCTGCAGATTTAGAAACGGCTTTTTTTATCTTTTCAGGATTAAATTCTTCGATAGTTCCATCCTTTTTTATAATAACTATATTCTCCAATTTAAAACACCCCTTTTTGATTACTATGATTTTACCATTATAAAGGGGTATTTACAACAAACAAAAAGCGTTATTTTTATTATTAATATTTAATTAGACTATTATTAAAAAATTTTATAGTTTTTTATCTATTTTAACATTGAATTTTTATTTTGTATTTATGCATTTTACAAACGTATATTTTTGTATTAGATTTTATTACATATTTTTTTGATTTTCAAAAATAATAAATTTAATTTATAATTAATATTAATTAATTTAATTTGAAAATACTTAAATAATAGTATTTAAAACTACATTATAAATTCAAGAAAAAAAGGACTTGTAAAAGCCCTTTAATTTTGAAATATTTATTACTATTTATTTAACTTTTTTAGTAGTTCTTCAGTCATTGCTTCATAGCCTGGCTTACCAAGTAATGCAAACATATTTTTCTTATATGATTCAACACCAGGTTGATCAAATGGATTAACTCCTAATGTATATGCTGATACACCACAAGCAATTTCAAAGAAATATGCCATATAGCCATAAGTGTATGCTGAAATATTAGGTACTGTTACTCTAATATTAGGTACACCACCATCAACGTGAGCTAGCATTGTACCATTCATAGCCATCTTATTAACATAATCCATTGATTTACCAGCTAAGAAATTTAAACCATCAAGATTATCTTCTGTCTTATTGATTATTTGATCCTTAATTGGCTTTTCAACCGCGATTACAGTTTCGAATAATGTTCTTTCACCTTGTTGAATCATTTGTCCTAATGAATGTAGGTCTGTTGTAAAGGCAGCAGATGTAATCCAAATACCTTTATGATCCTTACCTTCTGATTCACCATATAATTGTTTCCACCATTCAGCGAAATAATTTAATTTAGGTTCGAAATTAACAAGCATTTCAATCTTCTTGCCACTTCTATATAATACATTTCTAATTAATGCATACTTTAATGCATCATTCTTATCAATGTCTTTTTCCATGTATGCAAAATATGCATCCTTAGCACCTTGCATCATTTCATCGATATCTACACCTGCAGCAGCGATTGGAAGTAAACCAACTGCAGTTAATACTGAATATCTACCACCGATATCATCAGGTACTACAAATTCTTGGTATCCTTCAGCATCAGCTAAAGTCTTAAGTGCGCCTCTAGCCTTATCTGTAGTAGCATAGATTCTATTCTTTGCTTCAGCCTTACCATATCTTTCTTCCATGTAATCTTTGAAGATTCTAAATGCGATTGCAGGCTCTGTAGTTGTACCTGATTTAGAAATAACATTAATTGAGAAATCTTTATCCTTTAAATAATCTAATAAATCAGCTACATATGTTGAAGAAATATGATTACCAACAAAGATAACCTCTACTCCCTTTTGTCCGAAATATTTCTTTAACATTTCAATTGCAGATCTTGCTCCCAAATAAGATCCACCAATACCTATAGCAAGTAATACTTGTGATTGTTGTTTAATCTTTGCAGCAGCTTGCTTAATTAACGAGAATTCTCTACTATCATAATTAATAGGTAAATCTAACCAACCTAAGAAATCATTTCCTGGTCCTTTTTTACTTCTTAATAAATCATGAGCTTTTAATACTTCTTTAGATACTTCATTATATAATTTTTCATCACAGAAACATTTTGCTTGAGAAATATCTAAAACTAACTTCTTATCCATATTTAATTCCTCCTAGTTAATCCGTTATTATAATTATACACTAATTAACCATTATTTTAAAGTCTAACCTTGATTTCTATTAATACTTGTCAATCATTTTTTAACAATTGGGTCATTTATGGCTTTTAACCCGTTTGTTACAGTTTTCTTTAGGTGATTTTACATATAATTGCTCATAGAATTTCACCTCTATATTATCACAAATCTAACAAACATTTTTCCTGAAACGTGATAATCAAAATATATAATTTATAAATAATATGATTAAAAAATTGCTGTTTTTAGTATATTTTTAGACAGCAGATTGCTTTTGTAAATTTCATCCACTATTTTATTTTTACCGTCTAAATATATTACATTATTAACTAATGGAACACACAAAGGACACGGATGCTTAACAACATATAGTTCGAGACAATAATTGTTAATTGTTCCACTATTTCCTATATTAATAATATGATTACTATGCAAAAATCCTAAAATTTTTCTTTCAACACATGTGTAATTCCTTCTATCATCTTTCGAATTTGAATTAATAATTCCAATATAATCCATATAATACCATTTTTTATCATTTCTAAACATCTGCCAAATCATATTTGAATTATCAGGATCAGTATAGTAATTAAAATTTTTTGGTTCTAGTATTGTAATTGAATCTGTAAATTCGCATATTTGCTTTGAAGAATTTTTATACATACGTTCTAATATTCCTTCAACGTATGATTTTCTCTTTTCACCGAATCTAGTAGTAAATGCATAATATAATGTATTATTAACTTCGGTACATGCAACACAAGATGATGCACCCTTTTTTGCCGCATTTATTCTTTTTAAACATTCATCTTTTCTCATGCTATTCCTCCATCATTTTAATAAACTGGTTAGTTGTGTTCTGAGAAAATTCAAATATTGATTGCTTAAGACTCATTTTAGTATTCCAGTAATCATCATTTTCATCATAATAATATTTTATAGATTCTTTATCTAACATATCCTCTAATTTGTCTATATTCATGAATATTTCATTCGATTCAATTTCTTTTTCATGCAATTGTTTCATAATTATTAATCTCATATTATCAAAAATATAACTAGATATATTTAATTCTTCTAAACTAATAAATGGCCCTTCTATTAAATCTTTTCTATAAAAATCATATTGAATATATGCCACATATTTATTAAATTCTACATCAAAACTTGGATAATAAAAAGGAATTAAATTGATATTATAGTTATCTTCCCTTTTGTACAAATTATATTTTTCTATGGTATCTACATATTTGAACACACCCATATATTCGTATTCTCTACCTTTTTTATTATCAATAATCTTGAAAACTAAAAATACTTTGTTTTTTATATTATTTTTATATTTATATTCGCTTTCACTGAAATATTCTTTTATTGCATCATAATTAATTTTATTTGTATATCCATTATTAGATTCATCAAATCTAATCATCCAAATGTAATAAATGTCTATCAAATGACACGAGCATCTACTATAGCCATCATAATTTTTCCCGAAATATTGATTTAAAAAATCTTTATGAGTATTTGCCTTAAATCTTGTTCCTAGTTTAAACATTTTATTTCTCTCCTATTATTTCCTTTTTAAATACTTATCTAAGGCAAAAAGAATATTACTTGAATTCTTTTTCAAAACTTCTTTTTGAATTAAATCTATTTCATTTATACTTTTTATTTCTTTATGCGATATAAATTTAATTGCTCTTTTAGTTTTCTCACTATTTGGTATTTGTTGTTTTATGTATACTTGCTCTATATCCTCATAAAACCATATTACCTCATACCCTTTATTATTAGCATATGATATTATTTGTTCATTCATTTGATATGATGGATTATTTATATTATCTATATCATAACATATAAATACGATTGATTCTTTGGAATATTTATTTATATTTCTTTTGATTTCTGCTTCTTTTTTATTATAATTACCTTTACTACCTAAAAATATTGGTGTAAGCTTAACGCCTAAAATATAATAATAATGATCAATTGTTGCTTTAATATAATTATAGTCGCTTTGACTTTTTTTATCAGATTCTACTAAAAATATTAATTGCATTAATCTTCCTCCAAATCAAATTTTTTGAATAAATCAAATACAT
>JAFSWG010000068.1 GCA_017444645.1 Acholeplasmatales bacterium
AACAATTGTAAGAGCAATTTCAAATAACTATCTTGCAGTTACAAAAAATCCTGATGAAGCAATGTCTAAAGCAATCCAAAATATAGATGAGGTTATTGATGCTTTTAATGCTCTTGAAGACTTCATTACTGAAATTGATAACAAGAATAGAAATTATATCAATTCAACAATTGGTAAAATCAAATTCTTATTATCTGAAGATGATAATGTTGTAGGTAAGCTTAATGCTATCTTAAAGAATGTTAAAGATCAAAACAAGAATGGTAAGATTGATAAATCAATTAGATTAGTAGAAAGCCTATATAAGCTTCCTAGCCTAAAAGTATACGATCAAGAAAAATCAATTTATCAGCCTCGTGGTAAATATAGTAGGGACTATAATCAAATGCTTGATGACCTTGGTCTTGATGGATTTGAACTTGATGAAGAATTCATGTCACAATTTAGAGTAAGATATGATGAGAATGAAATTAAGAAATTCTTAGAGCTTCACTCTATTGATGGCGTATTTAAGGCAAGCTCAGTAATTAACTTAAACTGTAGTGATGCTGAGTTCCTAATGGCTGTATATTGTGTTATATATGCAGTTGAAAGAGATTATTCAGTTGAGATTGGTTCTGATGTAATCGAGACCAATACATATGCAATTCGTGAATTTACAATTACTGCTAAGAAACGTAGTAAATAATATAGGAGAGAAAATAAGATGTTAGATGCACTTGAAAAAATGACTGTAACACAGCAAGAGCAATTTAAAGACACTGCAAATAAGCTTTTGCTTTCAACTTTTTTATCAAGAGATAAGAAGGATAATACTGAAGCATATTACTTTTTAATGAGCTATAAGCAAGTATTTGATGAATTCTTTAAAATTCTTGGATATGAAATATTATTAGATATGCCTACTGGTAGTGTAATGCTACAAGGTGCTAATGCTCAAACAACATTAAAATTAAAAAGAGATGAATCTTTAGTATTATTAATTTTAAGATTACTTTATCATGAAAAGATGAAAGATACTTCATTAAATGAAAATATCGTTTGTGCTGTATCTGATATTCATGAAAAATATGATTATTTAGAAATTAAGAAAAAATTAAATAAAACAGATTTAATTTCATCTTTAAGATTATTCAGAAGATATAACCTAATTGAGGTTACTGGTGATTTAACTTCATCAGCATGTAAGATTGTTATTTTACCTACAATATTAATGGCAATCAAGTCAGAAGATATTACAGAGGTATTTAACACTATTAATAAGATTAACCAAGAGGAGGCAGCTGAGTAATGAAGAAGCTTGTAAAAGTCAGATTAATTAACTGGCATTATCTTTCAAATGAAACTATTATAATTAATGGTAATACATTACTTACTGGTCCTAACGCATCAGGTAAATCAACTATTATGGATGCCATTACATTTGTATTAACTGCTGGAGATACACAATTCAACCTTGCAGCTAACGAAAAAGGTAAGCGTGATCTTAAGGGTTATGTAAAATGTAAACTAGGTATGGATGACAAAGAATATTTACGTAATGGTGATGTTACAGGTCATATCGCTCTAGAATTCCATGATGAAAAAACTGATAGTAATTTCACTGTTGGTGCAGTTATTGATGCCTTCGGTGATTTAACTCCAGTTAAAACTATTTTCTATAGATCAAATGAACCTATTTCTGATTCTATGTTTATTTCAGATGAAAAGAAGATTTATGGTACAGTTGATTTTAGAAAGCATAATCCATTATTTGAATATTATTTAACAAAGAAAGAAGCAAAGCGTGGATTTAGAAACGCATTTGGTTCTATCAATGAAGATTTCTATAGATTAATTCCAAAGGCACTAGCATTCAAGCCTATCGCTGATGTTAAAGAATTTATCTATCAAAATATTCTAGAAGAAAAGACTATTGATGTTTCTGCAATTCAAGATTCAATTAGAGCTTATAAAGAATTAGAAATTACTTTAAAGCAAATTCAAGCTAAAATTGCTGATTTAAGAGAAATTGATCTTGTTTACCAAGAAATATTAAAGATTCAAGAAAATAAAGCATATATTGAATATTTAATGCATTTATTTGATGTTGAATCAGTTAAGAACTCAATTAATGATTGTAAAAAGCAAATCGAACGAGAAAATCAATATAAAGCAAATAAGCAAAAAGAGCTTATTGAAATTGATCAAGAAAATCTTGCATTACAAGAGCGTGCTCGTGAATTATATAATTTATTACAATCAAATGATACATTTAAAGCTGAAGAATATATTAATAAAGAAATCATTAAGACTCAAAATAATATTTCTTCATTAGAAGCAAATCAACAAGCCTTCTTAAAAAGAAGTGCACAGTTTAAAGATATCATTAATGATTTAAAGAGATTATCTAATGAAAAGATTTATAATGATGCTGCAAACATTAATTTATCATTAATTAATCAAACTGCAGTGCAAGATGCAAAAATTAGATTAACTGATTTCTATAATCGTATTAGTGATGTAAGAGACAATAAGAACCAACAATTAGGTCAAATTCAATCTAAGACTAAAGAAATCATTTTAAAGATTAACGAAATTTCAGCATTACAAAGAAATGCTAGTCAAAACAAGCGTAATTATAATCCAAATCTAGTTGCTTTGAAGCAAGACTTAGAGGAAAGCTTAAAGAGAATTTACAATTATGATATCAATGTTCATATTTTCTGTGAACTTTGTGAAATCACTGATCAAAAGTGGGCAGATGTAATTGAAATGTTCTTAGGTAATAGAAGATTCAATTTAATTGTTGAACCTAGATATTACGATCAAGCATTACAAATCTTTGCAAGAATTAAGGATAGATATCGTCTATATGGTATCGGTCTTGTTAATACAAAGCAAATTTCAAAATTCAAAGATTATGAAAAGAATTCATTAGCTTCAATTATTGAATGTGAAAATACAGATGCAAGAGCATATGTAAATTACACATGTGGTAATGTAATCATGGTTGATAATGAATTAGATCTTGAAAAATATTCTTCATCAATCACTGCAGATGGATTAATCTATAGAGGATATATGGTTTCTAACCTTAATCCAAATATTGATAAACCATTCATTGGTAAGAATGCTGCAGCTAGAAGCCAACAAGATTTAATTAGAAGAGCTGAAGAGGCTAAGGCTGAATATATCGAATTAAAGGATAAGTCAGATAATTTAGAAAGAGAAACTGCTTTATTAAATCAAATTGATATTAGACCTTTAATTGAAGATTTAGATAAGGCTTTAATGTTAGAAAAGGAAAAGACTGCATTAGTTGATTTAACTCAACAAGCTAAGAGACAAAAGAATGCAACTCCTTCTGAACTTGAAGATGATTATCAAAAGGTACAAGAAACAATTAAGTCTAATGAAGAAAAGAAGAAATCTTTATTCATGGAAGTTGGTTCTATCAATACAAGAATCCAAAATTTAAATCAAGCTATCTATGATAAGACTCAAGAATTAGAAGATTTAAATGAAAACTTAAGAGCTTTAGCTGGTGATAACGCAGTTATCGTTGAAAGAGCTAAAGAAGAATATAAGCAAATTATATCTGGTCAAAGCTTTAAACAAGCTCTTGCAAGCTACCAAGAAACTTATCAAGCACAAGAATCTTCTTATAAGACATTACATGATACAATCATTACTAAGCAATATGCATATATCAATAAATATTCATCAACACTTGGTACTGGTTTAGATGAAATGGCTAAATTTGAAGCTGAATTAGATAAGCTAGAGAAGAGCGAATTAATTTCTTATGAAAAGAAAGTAAGAGAAGCTCGTGAAGCTGCTGAAGTAGTATTCAAGGAAGACTTCATTGCTAAATTAAGAAATAATATCTTAACAGCTGAACAAGAGATATCTAAGATTAATGAAACATTATCATCAATTAAATTCGGTAATGATAGATATGAATTCATCTTCCCAAGAAGTGAAGAATATGCATCATTCTATGATATGGTTACATCTGATTTAGCAGATATTAATAAAGGTTTATTTACATATGAATTCCAAACTAAATATGATGAACAAATTAGATTATTATTTGATAGCTTAACTCAAGATGAATTAAATAGTAAGGGTGCTTTAAATAAGTTTACAGATTATCGTACTTACATGGATTACGATATTAGAATCACTAATGGTGATGGTGAAACAATGACTTACTCTAAAGTATTTAAGGAAAAATCCGGAGGAGAAACTCAGGTTCCATTCTATGTTGCTATCATCGCATCATTCGTTCGTGTATATACAAAGACAGGCTTTGCTGGTGGAGATCCAATCGGTATCGTTATGTTCGATGAGGTATTCGATAAGATGGATGGTAATCGTATGAGAGCCATGATGTCATTTATTTCTTCAATGCCACTTCAAGTAATTATTGCATGTCCTCCACAAAGAATGGAATTACTAGAAAGCTATTCACAAACTACATTAATTATGGTTCGTAATGGCATGAAGGCAAAAGTATTACCATATGTAAGAAAGGGTGAATAATTATGTTCTTTAAGAAAAAAACTGATGAAGATCTTGAATTTAATGAACCAGAATTAAAGGCAAGTGACCGTATTGTTTTCGCTCAGTTTACTTCTGATGATGATAATTATGCACTTGAATTAATTAATCAAATTAAAGATGGAGCACCTATAATTATTAATTTTGAAAAAGTAGATGAATATACTACAAATAAGTATATGGCATTCTTTACAGGTGCTACTATGATGGTAGAAGGAAAAGTAATGCGTATTAATGAAAATACAATTCTTTTCACTAAAAAAGAAAATTTCTTAGATGGTACTTTAAGAGATTTTATAGAAAAAATACCACATCAATAAGCAAAATGCTCTTAGGTTTAGCCTAAGGGCTTTTTAGTTTGTTGTAAAATTATGTTAATTTTGATATAATGAAATACGTAGATTTATTGAAACACGTGGAAGAGGAAGATGATTATGAAATTATTGGAAGATGAAATTAGAAAAAGAGGACAAATTTTACCTGGTAATGTATTAAAGGTTAATTCATTTTTAAATCATAAGATTGACCCGATGCTACTAGAAGCAATGGCTGAAGAATGGTATCAAAAATTTAAAAATGAAGACATTAATAAGGTAGTCACAATTGAATCATCTGGTATAGCTATGGCTATTTTAGTTGCACTTAAATTTAAATGCGAACTTGTATTTGCTAAAAAAGGTAAATCTTCAACATTAGGTAATGTTATGACTGCATCTGTATATTCATTTACAAAAGAAAAGGACGTATTAATTTCTATTGAAAATGGTTATATTAGAGAAGATGATAATGTATTAATCATTGATGACTTTTTAGCTAATGGTAGTGCATGTAATGGCTTAATTAGTATTATTAAATATGCTAAAGCTAATGTAAAAGGAATTGGTATTGCGATTGAAAAAGGTTTCCAAGATGGTGGAAAATTATTAAGAAGCCAAGGTTATAAAGTAGAAAGCTTAGCTATAATTAAAAGCATGAATGCTGATTCTGGCACTATTGAATTTATGGAGGCAGAATAATGAAATTAAGAAAAATATCTACTATTTTATTATCTAGTCTTGCTTTCGTATCAGCTTTAACTTTAACAAGCTGTGGTAATGGCGTTGCTAATGTAACATATGTTGATGAAAATGGTACTGAACAAGTACAAGAAATAAAAAAGACTGAAAATAAGGATGAAGTAGTTGATGCTATGGCAGCAATTGCTTATTCAAAAAGTGAAGAAGAATTTAATCCAAAGGGTATTGCTCTTAGATTGAATGCTAGAGCTAATATATCTGGTATTCAAAATAAGAAAAGATTTTCTGAAGGCCTAAATGCTAATTTAGAATTCAGACTTGGTGAAGTGTCAAAGAATGATAAAAAAGAATTGTGTACATATTCTAAGTTATCATTAGATGGAAAAATGAATTTTTCTTCAATTATGTCAATGATAAATAATCCAAAATCTATAACAAATGAAGAACAAACTGCAGATTTGACTAAAACTAATAGTTTTAATATTTCAGCTGAAGAATTTAGTGATACCACTAATGCATATTTTAGAATCAACAAGTTAGATGGTATTCCATATTCTGAATTAGGTTTATCATTATATGAATCAACTATTAAAGAATATATTGGAAAGCTATATTATGTAGAACTATCATCTATCAGTCGTTTAATTCCTATTTCAATTCCTAATAAATCATTAGAAAGCGAAGAAGATACATCATTTGATTATAGTGCATTAATTAACTCATATTCTTCAATGATTCCTCATGCAAGCTTATTAACTTATAATTTAGGTGAAACTATTACTGAATATAAGGAAAGATGTAAACAAGAACTTGAAGATAACAACATAATAATTTCATCAGTTAGTGGAAATAATGTAACATTTAAATTTAAACAAGCTGTAAGCCAATCATCAGAAGAAGAATCAAAATATTCAGGTAATAGCTATGTTGCTTTAACAATTGATTCTAAGATTAAAATGCCTGTTGCTCTTGATGTTGATTATGGAGATTATTTAACATATCTTGCCAATAGTAATAAAGAAGAAGGCAGTACTAATCAATATAATTATGGTGTTAAATTCTCTATTGGTTTAGATTATAATGCATCAGTTCCTACATTAACTGAAGCTGATAAGAAAAAAGCAAATGATGGCTCTATACTTGTTAGCTTAATTAGTATGTATATACCAAGATATAAATAATATATAAAAAGCTTAATTTTTAATAAAATTAGTCTTTTTTTGAAAATTAATAAAGACTATTATACGAGAGGAGAGAAAAAATGAAATCAATTATCAAATCTATTATTTATTGTCGTGTAGCTATTCTTGCAATTACAGCGATTTTTTTAATGTTTACACCATTTGTTTCAGGAACTAATGGAACAACATACTATAACAATTACACTGGTTTTGAATTAGCTTTTGGATATAGGTTTATAGGAAGCTCGTCATCTTTCTCAAATGTTTTATCTTCCTCATTTGCTGGTATTATGGTTTTTATTTTCTTTATTATTATCACAATATTAGCTTGTTTAAATATCTTTATGAAGAATTCAAAACTTAATATACTATTTAATATTATCATTATAGTATTATCGATTGTTTCTATAGTATTTTTATTATGTTCTCCTACAAGTTTAATGTTTAAAAATATATTTGGACAAACAATTCCAGGATATAGTATTGGTATAGGTGCAATTATTGATGCAATCATAATGTTAATAATCATATTTTATATATTTGTTATAAAAATACTATCTAATGATAAAAAATAAGATTTAGTACAATATTTTTCTTTATAATTTATTGAAATTGCTTTAAAAAGAAACTATAATAATATTAGGTTTTGAAAGGAGAAAAGTATGAAATTTACTAAAAAAACTATTATTAGCTGCTGCATTGCAGTACTTGCAATTGTTGCAATCTGTTTAATGTTTACACCATTTGTAAATTATTCAAAAGATACAATAATTGGAACATTACAAAGCTCTTATACTGGTTTCCAAACAGCATTTGGATATAGTGCTACTTCCGGAAGTATCTCAGTAAAAGTTTTATCAGCATCATTTGGTGGTATTATGGTATTTGTATTCTTCATTGCTATCATAGTATTAGCTTGCTTAAATGTATTTGTAAAGAATGCAAAACTTAATATGTTATTTAATATCATCATTTTAGCATTAGCTGTTGTAGCTACAGTATTCTTATTCTGTGCTCCTACAGGTTTAATGTTCTTAGCTGCTGACGGAAGTTCAATTAATGGTTATGGACTTGGTGTTGGTGCAATTATCGATGCAATCTTAATGATTGTTGTTGCATGTGGCGCAGCAGTTGGTCAATTTGTTCTAAAGGACTAATATAAATAATTAGGTAAGCAATCGCTTACCTTTTTATTTTTCTTTAAAAATTTAATATTTTATTATATAATAAATCGAGGTTTTGTTATGATAAAAAAATTAATTCCTGATTATGTTTATAAAACTATATATGATATTCCTTTAGAACAATTACATTCTGATGGAATTAGACTAATATTAACAGATTTAGATAATACATTAATTTCTTATGCAGAAACATTGCCTAATGAAAAATTATTTGAATGGAAGAAGAAAGTATTAGATTTAGGATTTGAATTTATATTAGTTTCTAATTCAAGAAAAGAAAGAGTAGATAAATTTGCTAAGGCATTTGATATACCTTATCAAAAATTTTCTACTAAGCCTTTAAAAAGAGGAATTAAAAGAGCAATTAAAAAAATAGCAACTAAAAAATATGAAAAGAATCAAATTCTATTAATTGGCGATCAATTAATGACAGATATTTTAGGTGCTAAAAGATGTAAAATAACAGCAGGATTAATTTTTCCAGTAGATAAATCATCAGATATTAAATCTACTAGATTAAATAGAAAAATGGAGCAATTTTTCTTAAATAGAATTAAGAAGAAGATGCCTGATGTATATAACTTAAAGCTTAAGGAGTTCGATGAAATATAATGATATTAAGAAAATGTAAGGGCTGTGGAGCAGTATTACAGGATTTAGATGAAGCAAAAGCTGGATTTATTCCTGTATTAAAAGAAGATTCATCATATTGTAAAAGATGTTATAGAATGATGCATTATAATGAATTACCAAAAATAATCGCTTCAAATAAGGATTATGAACATGTTATTGATGATGTAGTTCAAAGAAATGGATTAATCATTTTTGTTGTTGATATTTTTGCTTTTAAGGCAACATTTAATAAAAGAATGATTGAAAAATTAAGAAATAAAGATGTAATCTTAGTAGCTAATAAATATGATGTATTCCCAAAAAGTATAAATATAAGTAATGTAGTTAATTGGTTAAGTCGTGAATGTGAAAAAATATCATTTAAGGTAGATGCAATTCATATTGTATCATCTAAAAAAGGATATTATATTGATGATTTAACTAATACAATCGATATCGCAAGACGTGGTAGAGATGTATATTTTGTTGGCTGTGCTAACGTAGGTAAATCATCATTAATTAACGCATTATTAAAAAGAAATACAAGTATTAAAAATGATGTTATTTCTACTAGTATGATTCCAGGTACTACCTTAAATCAAATTAGAATTTCTTTTTTTGATGATGGAAAATATTTAATTGATACTCCAGGCTTAATTAATGAGGCAGATATTTTAAATCAATTACTTCCTATTAGCTATAATAAGATTTTACCTTCAATTGAAATGAAGCCTATTACATATCAAATTTCAAATGGTAATGCAATTATGCTTGCAGGACTTGCAGCATTAGAATTTGAATGTGATGAGCATATTTCTGTTATAGTATATACATCTAATAATTTATATATTCATAGATGTAAGAGCGAAAAAGTAGTTGATTTATTTAATAATCAATTAGGTGTCTTATTAACTCCACCTGATTATACTGAAAAAGATAATATTAAATATGATACCAAGATAATAGAATTAGATGGTATTAAGAAAAAAGATATTTGGTTTTCAGGTTTTGGCTTTGTTTCTGTAAAGGGAAAAACAAAAGTGAAAATTACATATCCAAATAAAACTGAGGTGTTTGTAACAAATGCAATTATCGGATAAAGCAAAAGAATTAGTAATAAATAAATATGGAAAAGACCATGAAAAAAGATTGAAACATGTCTTTGGTGTGGCAAAAATGGCTGAATATTTAGCAGATAAATATGGTGTAGATAAAGAAAAAGCTTTAACTGCAGCCTATATGCATGATTTTGCTAAATATGATGACCCAACTGAAGCAATTGGTATTCTTGATGAAAAAGATATTGAAGAATGTGAAAAATATCCATTTTTATATCATGCATATTTATCAGCTGAAGCATATTTAAAATATGTAGGTACTGATATGGATGTTTATAATGCAATTAGATATCATGTATTTGGTAGACCTCATATGTCTTTACTTGAAGCAATTATTATGATTGCTGATTACACAGAAGAAAATAGAGAATATGATACATGTATCGAATGTAGAAAAATATTATTAGATGGTGAATTTAATAAAGCAATTTATAAATCATTAATATATACAATTGAAAATTGTAAAAGAAATAATGAATTACCACATCCTCAACAATTATTAGTAATGGAAGAATATAAGAAAAAATCTGAAAATAAATCATTAGAAGAATTAATTATTGATAATTTAGGTAGAGTAAAAGCTTCTAATATTATTGTTTATGATGCAAAAGAAAGAAGTCCTTTCTATGATAAAATAGTTATTGCATCTGTTGATTCAGTTAGACAATGTAGTGCTGTAATTAGATATTTAATTGATGATTTAGCTATTCATAATTATAAAATTAGATCAGTTGAAGGAAAAGATACAGCTTGGGTATTAGTAGATTGTTTTGATATAATCGTATCAATATTCCAAAAAGAAGAAAGAGACCATTATGATATAGATAAGGTCTATATGGATTATCCAAAGAAATTAATAGAAGAATAAAAAATATAGGATTTGCCTCCTATATTTTTTTATCATCTAAGATATTAAATTCTTTTATAAAATTATCTTTATAATTATCAAATAAATATGCATTTAATGCATTTATTTTTTTATATATTTTATCATTGATAAAATCCATTAAATCATTAAATTCAAACTTATAAATTTTATCATCTAACGTAAATTCGTTTTTATCTTTATTAAATATTTTTGTAGAATATGTATTTGAATATTTTGTTTCATTTTTTTCTATTTTGAATATTTTTTTCTTTGTTTTACTTTTATAAAATTTCTTCATTTTCTTATAAGCTCTTTTAAAATAATTAGTAGAACCAAAGAAACTAAATATTCTAACTAGTGGTCGATGTACCAATTTATCCATATAAGTATAATAATTAAAAGCTTCAGGATATTTATCCAATAAAGATTCTTTAATATTAATTTCTTTTTTATCAGCAATAATTGAATCAATCATATTTATAGCTTCATTAATTGGGTATTCAGGTACAATTTGTTCTAGGTATTGTCTTAAATAATTAATAGTAGTATCAGATATTATCATTCCATATAAAAATAATAATTTTTCATAATCATTATTTATTGATAAGCTTATGGCACATTCAATTATAAAATCATTAAATTTATTTGAATTGAACTTAGTATATAAATCATATTTATCTTTTTTTGAGTAAAATAATGGACTTGTTTTAAAAGATAGTAATGTTAAGAGAAGTGAATCATCATATTCAAATTTTTCATTTATTAAATTAGGTAATTTTTCAAATAAGCCTTTAAATTGATAATATTCTAATAATAATGCATCCATAAATAAATACCTCAATATGATTATAGTTTATTTTATTTATTTTTTATAGTATTTTTATCTTATTTATTGTAAAATAAATAACGAGGTGTTTTTTATTATGAAACTATTAACAAAAGCTATGCAAGATGACATGGCAAGACAAATGACATTTAAAGCAAGAGATATTGATATGACTTTATATAATGCTTTAGATGGTTCAATGGAAAGAGATTTTGTATTGGATTCTTTAATGCTTTACAGAACTAAAGATGGTGGATTTGCTGGAGGCTTATATATTGATAACTACAATACGAATACTAGTGTTTACCAAATATATGAAGCATTTAGATTATTAGATATGGTTGATTTTGATTCAAACTGTGATAATGAGCTATATACAGATATTGTAAATAAAGCATGTAATTATCTATTCAATAGATGTGAAATGATTGATAATAAATGGAATCCAAATGTAAAATCAAATGATGATTTTGCCCATTCAAAGGAATTTTCTTTTACTAATGAAAATAAAGAGTTATTTGGATATCATCCAACCGCAGCTATTTTAGGCTATACATTAAAATTTCATAAGCCAACTAAAGCATATTATAAGAAAGCTTTAGCTTGTGCAACTAAGATGATTAATGATTTTATGAGTATGGATAAGTTAACTAAATATGAATTTATTTCATTTAATAGTTTTTATAATTCAGTTAAGAATTTAGGTTTATTCAGTGATAAATTAGATGCTCTTAAAGATAAATTAATTAAGATGGCTGAAGAAGTTGTATCAGATGACTTTAATAATGATGATGCAATTAAACCACTTGATTGTGCCTTCTATATTTCTTCTAAAAAATTAGATGAATTAAAGGATAAGCAATTAGATTTTATTATTGATAGTATTGCACCATTTGGATTATGGGATCATAAAAAATCTTGGGGATATGATAAATATGCTGAAGAAGATAGTGCTATGATTAAATGGGTTGGCGCAGAGACAGTTAATAATTATTTTGTATTAAAAAAGTATGGAAGAATAGAGCAAAAAGTAATATAATACATTAGGTGTGAGGTATAAAAATGAAAAAAAGACCAGTATGTTTAATTATCATGGATGGCTATGGACTTGCTGAAGCATCTTCAACAAATGCTGTAAGCTTAGCAAAGAAGCCAAATCTTGATCGTATATTTAGTACATTTGATACTCATAAGCTAGATGCTTCAGGAGAAGCTGTTGGTTTACCAGAAGGTCAAATGGGTAATTCAGAAGTAGGACATATGAATATTGGTGCCGGAAGAATAGTATGGCAATCATTATCTAGAATTAATAACGCTATTAAAACAGGTGAATTTAATTCTAATCCTGCAATTTTAAACGCAATTGATAATGCACTTAAAAATAATAAAAAATTCCACATTTTTGGACTTTGTAGTGATGGTGGTGTTCACTCTCATACATCTCATATTATCGCATTAGCTAAATTAGCTCATTCAAAAGGAATTAAAGATGTTTATTATCATGCATTCTTAGATGGTAGAGATACAGATCCAACTTCAGGTGCAGGATTCTTAAAAAAGATTATAGATGAAGGAAAAGTAAAAGTAGCTACTGTTGGTGGTAGATATTATGGTATGGATAGAGATAAGAATTATGATCGTATCCAAATCGCATATGATTGTATGACTATTGCTAAGGGTGAATATTTTGCTGATCCTGTTGAAGGAATTAAAACATCTTATTCAAGAGGAAAAACAGATGAATTCGTATATCCATTTGTTTCAGATGAAAATGGTATGGTTGAATCTGGTGATTCAGTAGTATTTGCAAACTTTAGACCAGATAGAGCTATTCAAATTTCTACAGCTATTTCTAATCCTGATGGAATCGTTTATAATCCTGAAAAGCCTTATAGATTAGATACATCAAAAGGACCAAGAAATGTTACATATGTTTCAATGATGAAATATGCTGATCAAGTAAAGGGTGAATTAGCATTTGGTTTACAAAAATTAGACAATTTAATTGGTGATGTTGTTGCTGAAAAAGGTTTAAGACAATTAAGAATTGCTGAAACTGAAAAATATGCCCATGTAACATTCTTCTTTGATGGAGGAGCTGATAGAAATATCAAGGGTGCAGATAGAATTTTAGTTAACTCACCAAAGGTTGCAACATATGACTTAAAGCCTGAAATGAGTGCTTATGAGGTTTGTGATAAGGTTTGTGCAGCAATTGAAACAAGAGAATATGATATGATTATTCTTAACTTCGCAAACTGTGATATGGTTGGTCATACAGGTGTTATTCCTGCAGCAGTTAAGGCTGTAGAAGCAGTAGATACATGTGTAGGTAAGGTTGTTGCAGCACTTGATTCAGTTGGTGGTGTAGCTATTATTACAGCTGACCATGGTAATGCTGAAAAGCTTGCTGATGAAGATGGTAGACCATTTACAGCACATACTACAAATCCAGTACCAGTTGTTATTACAGATAGAAATATTAAAATTAGAGATGGTATTTTATCTGATTTAGCACCTACTATTTTAGATTTAATGGAAATTGAAGTTCCTGCTGATATGACTTCAAAGACATTAATTGTTTCAAAATAAAAAAATATATAGACTAATTAATATTTTAGTCTTATAATTACATTGTAAATAAATTTTCATATACTTCGGGGTTTGGTGTAATTCCATACCGGCGGTAAAGTCCGCGAGCTATTTAGCATGAATAGGTGTAATTCCTATACCGACAGTAAAGTCTGGATGAGAGAAGTTAAAATATTAATTTGATTCTTAAAAAAGCCCCAATACTAGGGGCTTTTATTTTTTGAAGTATTTGATATTTATTTCAAATTATTTAGGAGGATAATTATATGGAAAGTGTCGATAAGTCAACCAAGACTTCAAAAAATGGTACAAAGTATTTAATTCTATTTATTGTTGTTGCACTAATAGGATTAGGATTAGTATTAACAGGATTTTTAGTTAATCTATCACTTAAAAATGCAAAAGCTAAATATAGTGCTGAATGGTACATTTATTTGCTTGAAATTTCAGGCGCATTAATCTTTTTATGTTCATTTGGATATTTATACACTTATTTACAAATGAAGTTAAATTTAAAGAAAATGTCAATTAAACAAATGTCTGTTATAGCAATATTTAGTGCATTATCAGTTATTTTATATTATTTTGGTAAATTTAATTTACCATTCTTCCCTAGTTGGTTAGATATTCAATTTTCTGATGTTCCTGCCCTATTAACTTCATTTATGTATGGTCCTTTCTCAGGTGTATTAGTAATTATCGTTAGATTTTTCTGTAAGTTACCTGGTACATCAACAGTAGGAGTAGGAGAATTTGCAGATGTATTAATTGGTGTGACATTATGTATTGTTGCAGGAATTATTTATAAGAAACATAGAACATTAAAGGGAGCTATATGTGCAATGGCAATCGGTATGTTATCAGCTACATTAATGGCTACAATTGCTAACTGGCTAATATTAATACCAGCTTATAAAGAAATTGCTAAATTCCCACAAGCTGCTTTAACTGTCACAATGGATACAATTCTTGGAGGACAAGGTATAGTAACAGATTCTAATTTTATGGTTTATTATTTATTTATAGGTGTAATACCATTTAATTTATTTAGATATACATTAGTATTCGTAATAACTTTATTATTATATAAGAGATTGAAAATGCTAATTGTACATTTTGTTGGAGATTTCAGTAAAGAGAACGTATCTGAAGAAGATCTTCTTCTAGAAGATGTAGAATAATTAACTTGTATATAATCATCAAATATATTAAAATGTATTTGGTGATTTTTTATGTTTAAAAAGTATAATTGGCAACAGCCAATATTTAAAAATGATGTTATTACAGTAATTATATTTGGTTTAACAGCCGCAATTTTAGGTGGAATATTATCAGGGCTTATTGATGCGTTAATGTTATCAATTGGTGTTGGTGTAACATTTAGTTTATTGATATGTGCCCTATTGGTAGGATTTGCAGTAAAAAAAGCATATTCAAGCTATCATATTTTATATCCTACACTATCTTTATTATTCTATTTAATTGCATTATTTTTCTCATTTGTAGGTAAAAGTGTTGGTGTGTTAGGAATTAGTCAAATTGGTACTGTTTTTAGAGCCCCAATAACATATTATTATTTTATTGTTGGACCAATAATTGGATTAACAAATGTATTTAAAGTTACTTTTGATTTCTTAAATTTATTGTTTGCAATTTTAAATATTGTGTTCTATGTTTTAGGATTCTATGGAGTTTATAGAATTGCAAAAGGAAATAACTAGCCATTTTAAAACGTTTTCAATTTATTTTTACTAGATTAATCTAGTATATTTATTCAAATCTAGTGTATAATTATTTCGGTTTAAATAACATAAATTAAAAAAAATAAGGAGATGTAAATTTTATGCCATTTATTACAAGCGTATACGCAAGAGAAGTATTAGACTCTCGTGGAAACCCAACAGTTGAAGTTGAAGTTACTACTGAGTCAGGAGCTATGGGTCGTGCATTAGTTCCATCTGGAGCTTCAACAGGTGAACATGAAGCACTAGAATTACGTGATGGAGATAAATCACGTTATTTAGGAAAAGGTACTACTAAAGCTGTTAAGAACGTTAATGATATCATCGGACCAAAGTTATTAGGTATGGATGTTACTCAACAAGTAGCAATCGATCATTTAATGATTGCATTAGATGGTACTGATAACAAAGGTAAATTAGGAGCAAATGCTACATTAGGAGTTTCAATGGCTTGTGCTAGAGCTGCTGCAGATTTCTACGGTATTCCTCTATATAACTATTTCGGTGGTTTCAATGCAAAGCAAATGCCACTTCCAATGATGAACATCTTAAATGGTGGTGCTCATGCTGATTTCTGTATTGATTTCCAAGAAATTATGATTTTACCTGTAGGTGCACCTTCAATTAAAGAAGCTGTACGTATGGGTGCTGAAGTATTCCATGCTTTAAAGAAGATTTTAAAGGCAAATGGTTATGTAACTTCAGTTGGTGATGAAGGTGGATATGCACCTAAGTTAGGTTCTAACACAGAAGCTTTCGAGCGTGTTGTTGAAGCTATCAAGGCTGCTGGTTATGAGCCAGGTAAGGATGTATGCTTAGGTATCGA
>JAFSWG010000069.1 GCA_017444645.1 Acholeplasmatales bacterium
TATATCATCATGGGAAACAGGAAGATCAGAACCAAATATATCTCAAATAATAAAGCTTAGTGATATATTTAAAATACCTACTGATTATTTACTAGATAGGCCTATAATAATAGCAAGTTCAGAAAATGAATTTAATAAGGTAATAGAAAATATTAACAAAGATATTAAAGATGATTTTACTAAGGATTTAATTGAAATATTAGAAGATATACCTAACAATAAAAAAGATAAAATAATAAATATTGTAAAAGAAATTAAAGAATTATAAAGAAAAGCATAGCTATTTTAGCGTAATATATAATAGCTATGTTTTTTATTATTTACAAATAAAAAAGGTATCAATTAAGATACCTTGTCATTTTCAAGTATGCGGAGCAAAGGATAATGGTATTCAAACCATTATCTATTACCACTTTTCTTTTTGTTCGTTAGGATCAAGCATTTTAATTAATTTAGCAGGACATCCACCAAAAACTGCATTATCACATACATCCTTTGTGACTACAGCCCCTGCCGCAATAACACTATTTTCTCCTATTGTTACACCAGGACAAATAGTAACATTCATACCAATCCAAGCGTTTTTCTTAATCGTAACCTTACCATATGTATAAATTGTATGACGATTGTTAAAATCATGATTTATTGTGGCAATTCTAACACCTGGTGCGATTGATACACCATCTTCAATTTCAATTCCACCAGATGCTGATAATATCGCAGAATGATTAATAAATACATCTTTACCAAATTTAACTCTATTGCCAAAATCACATGTAAATGGAGTTAATATTCTTACATCATCTAATTTTCTTCCAAATAATTCTTCTAAATAATTATTATAAGAAAAATCATCAGGTGATACTAAATTAGCTTTATGACATAATACTCTAGATCGCATCATTTCTTCTACAGCTTCTTTAAAATATTCTTCTCTTACATCTGTTGGGCCACCCATATCCATAAGATCATAAACATAACCTTTTTTATACATTATTTAGCCTCGTAAGTAATTTTCCAATTTAAGAAATTTTCTAATGCTTCATCTGTTCTAATATATCTTCTTTGATTATTATTTAATTTAGATATTTGATTCATATCTTCTTTTGATAATTTAAAATCAAATATATTAATATTATCTTTAATATGATCTTTATTTTTAGAACCAGGAATAACAATAAAACCCATATCAAGATGCCATCTTAATACAATTTGGGCAGGCGTTTTATTATATTTGTTAGATAATGATTTAATAATATCACTATTTAATAATTCAGATGTCATTCCTTTACCACCTAGAGGATACCATGACATTATTTTAATATCTTTTTCTTTTATTATTTCTCTTAATTCAGTTTGAGGATAAAATGGATGACACTCAACCTGAATAACCTGTGGATATACATCAAATTCATTCAATAGGTCATTTATATATTCACCTTCAAAATTAGATACACCAATAGCTTTAATCTTACCATCATTATATGCTTTTATTAATTGCTTATATCCTTCTCTCCAATTTTTAGTTGGTTGATGAATAAATAATAAATCAATATAATCTAGGCCTAATCTTTCTAATGTTTCATCTACTGCGTTTGGATTTTCATATTCTGATGGCCATAATTTAGTAGATATAAATATGTCTTTTCTATTAATATTAGCTTTTCTTATTCCCCTACCTACCGCTCTTTCATTTCTATATGCATTTGCAGTATCAATTAATTTATATCCCATTTTTAGTGCTTCATACACACTGTTTTCTGCATCTATTGGTTCTAATAAAAATGTACCAAGACCGATCTCTGGCATTATAATTCCGTTATTTAATTTCATATTAATCATCCTCTCTTTAAATATTTCTTTTTATCCATTCTTCAATCTTACCTTTTGAATCATTTACACTAGAACCTGGTATTGGAAGACCCTCTTTAATAATAGCTCCCTTAGCTAATTTTTTTATGTCATTAACTACATTAGCTAATCCTGATCCCTCATGTGTCGTAAAAGGCATAATAATTTTTCCATTAAAATCTAATCTTTCTAATTCTGTAAACATTGGTTGAGGCATTGTTCCCCAATAAATTGGAGCCCCAATATAAATTACATCATAATCACTTATATCATCTAAATAAGCTTTTAATTCAGGTTTTTCATTTCTTCTTTGTTCCTGTTTAGCTTCTTCTATACATGCCATATATCCTTTAGAATATTCTTTTTTTCTTTCAACCTTAAACATTGAAGCATTAGTTAAATCTTTAATATATTCGGCAGCAATTTCAGTATTACCTTTTTCAATATATTTCATTGCACCACCAAAATAATTTTCATCTGCTCTTGAAAAATAAATAATTAATGATTTCATATATACCTCCATCTATTCCTCAGTTGTTGATTAACTTTCACTTATATGATATACTCTAGCCAAATTTAAATCAACGGCTGTGGATTAACTTTTTCAGCTATTCCCCACAAAATACTAAAGGGTGGATTAAATATGGATAAAAGATATGAAAAAAAAGAATTATTAATGAAAGAAACATTTAAAGAATTATTATCTAATAAATATTATGAAGATATAACCGTACAAGAATTAACAAATAAAGCTAAAATAGATAGAAAAACATTTTATCTTCATTACAATACATTAGATGATTTATTAAAATCAATACAAAATGACTTAGCAAATAAATTTAATGAAAGAGTTAAAGGATTAGATTCACTTAACGATTTAGAAAAAGTCACTAAATAATTCTTCTATTTTTCTAATGAAGAAGGTAAATATTATGAAAATATAACAATAA